>DATIPW010000043.1:0-21364 GCA_035471605.1 Anaerolineales bacterium
AAGTTCGCCCATGGCACTGGTCAGCGCGAGCGATTCCTGCAGAAGAGCCACCACTTCGACCGCGCTCATGCCTTTGGGCACCAAGTCCTCGCTACGCGGATGGACATCGTCCCGGAAAAAGAAACCGGCCATCGTCGGCGCCTCGTCGAGGGTCGTGAGCCGCTCCTTGATCAAGGGGGCGATCCGCAGCAAGACGTCGTCTCGAACCGGCAATTCCAAGCTGGTGAAAAAGGGCCGCACGCGCCGGGCCAGTTCCTCATCAGAAAGTCTGCGGATGTGTGAACTGTTGAAGTGATCCAGTTTCGTGAAGTTGATCGCTGCCGGGGAAGGCGTCAGGCGGCTCAGGTCGAAGCGCTGCGACATCTCCTGCAGGTTCATGACATCATCTTCGGCCACCCCCCAGCCCATGAGCACGATCCAGTTAAGCACTCCCTCGGGGATGAAGCCCAGGTCGTGCAGGTCCTTGATGAACACGGAGTAGCCGTCCCGGATCGCCTGGGACGCATCGCGCTTGGAAAGCTTGCCCTTACCGCTCGGCTTGAGAAACAGCGAGAGGTGCGCCCAGGTCGGCTCCTCCCATCCGAAGGCCCGCACCACATTCACGTGCAGCGGGAACGTGCTAAGCCATTCCGCGCCGCGCAGCACGTGTGTGATCTGCATGTGGTGGTCATCCACCATGGCGGCCAGGTGATACGTCGGGAGTCCATCGGACTTGAGAATCACGTAGTCATCCACATTGCGGTTCTCGATCACGATCTCGCCCCGCAGCAGATCGTGGGCGCGGGTGGTTCCTTCTCTCGGCATCTTGAAGCGGATCACATGCCGCTCGCCGCTCCGGACGCGCCTGCGAGCTTCGTCGGGGTCCAGTCGGCGGCACGTTCCGTCATAGTGTGAAGCTTCTTTCTTCTGCTTCTGCTGCGCGCGCACCGTCTCCAGCCGATCAGCGGTGCAAAAGCAGGGGTACGCCGAGCCCCGCTCTACCAGGATATGGGCATGCTCCAGGTACAGGTCCCGGCGTTCCGTCTGCCGGTAGGGGCCGAACGGCCCCCCGACATCCGGCCCTTCATCGTATTCGAGCCCCAGCCAGCGCAGCCCATCCATGATCTCCTGCTCCGAGCCGGGCACCGTCCGCCGCTGATCCGTATCCTCGATGCGCAGCACGAACTTGCCGCCGGTTTGTCGCGCCAGGAGATAATCGTAGAGGGCCGTGCGTGCCGTGGCCAAGTGCATGTGGCCCGTTGGTGAAGGGGCCACACGGACGCGCGCCGGCTTGCGGATTTCACTCATGGTTCTCCCTGACGAGTTCTCGTGCCGCGACACGGCCTCGCATCGTCAGAACTCAAGCTCCCTGTGGCGCATTACCACGCTCTCCGCCAAACCCACGCCGATCATGAGTGCCATCAGTCCTGAGCCTCCATAGCTGACGAATGGCAGCGGCAGCCCCGAAACGGGAATCAGCCGCAGGTTGACTGCGATGTTGGTCGCGCTCTGGAAGAAGACCAACATCGCCACCCCAAAGGCCAGCATTGCGCCGGAGATGTCTCTGGCCTTCTGGGCCGCGCGCAGGCAGCGGTAGATTACGAGGGCTTCCAAGATGACGATCAGGATCGCCCCGATCATTCCAAACTCTTCGGCCGTCGCAGAGAAGATGAAGTCCGTGTGGCGCACCTTCAAGAAACGCAGCTGCGTCTGTGGTCCGTGGCCATAGCCCTTGCCAAAGAGACCGCCGGAACCAATGGCGATCAACGCCTGGAGCACGTTGTAGGTGGCCCCGGTGCGGGCCTCGGGATCCGGAATTGCGAAATTGACCACGCGCGCCTGCTGGTAGGGCTCCAGGAATGGAAAGGCCACAACTGCAAGAATGAGGCCGGCAAGCGCCATCATGGCGATCTGGCGCACGCGCACTCCGTTCATCCATACCATGCTGATCCACAGCACCACGATGACGATCACGTTGGACAGGTTGGGCTGCAGGAGTATCCAGACCGCCAGCCCCAACGCCCAAGCCAGGCTTTTCAGCAACCAACGGGTGTTGCGCGGGTCGTGCCGGCTGCGTTCGAAGTACCTCGCCAGCGCCAGGATCACCACGATCTTGGCAAACTCGGTGGGCTGCACAAATAGAACGCCTACTTGAAACCACCGCTGGGCACCGAATGCCGCTTGGCCCAGCCCCGACAGCGACATCAGGAAAAGCATCGTCACAATGTAGATCGGCCAGTGGATAGAGATCCAGTAGTGGTAGTCGATGCTTGCCAGCAGCACGATCACCACCACGCCGGCCGCCGCGAAATACGCCTGACGCGTATCGTAGCCCGCCAGATCCGTATTCCCCGCAATCGCAGACCGGATCATCATCGCGCCGAAGGCGCTTGCCAGCACCACGGCGCCGAACAACAGGAAATCAAAATTGCGCCAAGCTAGCCCGCGCATGGACTACTCAGCGCGGCGACGCGTCACGCTCCGCAGCGGGATATCAGCCACAAGCCGCTGCGAGCGCCCGTCATGTTCCACGGCGATCTGCACGGCATCAGATTCGAAGTCGACGTGTCGCGAGATCACCTGCAAGATCTCGTCCTTCAGCGTGCTCAGTTCCTCGGGGCTCAAGTCCGTCCTGTCATGGATCAAGACCAACTGCAGACGTTCCTTTGCCCGGCTCCCGCTGCGATGCCGCCCGAACCAACCCATCAGCGCTTCCCCGTCATCTTCTGAAGGCGATCCCAGAGCCCGCCCTGCTTGTCGGCGCCGGCGAAGGGGACTTCCTGTCCGCGTATTCGCTTGGCTATGTCGCGGAATGCCTGCCCGGCGCGGCTGCGGGCGTCCTGTGCAACCGGGGTCCCATGGTTGGAGCTCACGATCACCGACTGATCCTCGGGCACGATACCGATCAGCGGAATTCCCAGCAGATCCAGCACATCCTCCGCGGAGAGCATGTCGTTCTGCCTGACCAACGCCGCATTCAGACGGTTGAGGATTAGTGCGGGCCCGCGCTTCTCCTCCGCCTCCAAGATGCCGATGACCCGGTCTGCATCGCGGACGGCCGAAACCTCGGCGTTGGTCACAATGAAGACGCGGTCTGCCGGGGCAATCGCGTTGCGGAATCCACGCTCAATGCCCGCCGGTGAGTCGATCAAAATGAAATCGTGCTCAGGCCGAAGCTCATTGCAAATGCGCACCATGTCAGAGGGCGAAACGGACGTCTTGTCGCGCGTCTGCGCAGCTGGGATAAGATGCAGCCCCGCCAGGTGCTTATCGCGGATCATCGCCTGGCGCAGCTTGCAACGACCTTCAATCACATCGACAATGTCGTAGACAATGCGGTTCTCCAGCCCCAGAACCACATCCAGGTTCCTCAGCCCGATGTCTCCATCGATGCAAACCACCCGCACGCCCTCAGCGGCGAGCGCTACGGCAATATTCGCCACGGCAGTGGTCTTGCCGACCCCGCCCTTCCCCGAAGAAAGAGTGATGACCTCGGCCGTCATGCTGCTCCCGTTCCGGCCGGCTGCCATGCTTCCTGCACAACCTCCCCGTTGCGCAGGACTGCCATCGCCGGATTGCCATCCCCGTCAGGCGCCGGCCGCCGCAATTCCTCGCCGCCAATCTGAAGCCGCATGGGGGCCAGTTCCAGCGCACATACCACGGCGTCCAGGTCACCGGCGGCACCGGCATGAACAGAGCCGCGCAGCCGTCCCCAGATGATCAGGCTCCCGTGTGCCACCAGCTCCGCCCCCGGATTTACGTCACCCAGCACAACAATACTACCCGGGAACTCGATACGCGTGCCTGAGCGCAGCGTGCGCCGGAGATAAAGCGCAGTCTCTTGAGAAACCGGTGCCGCTTCCAGACTCAACTGCTCTTCGGGCCGAGGCTTGGAGACCCGCGTCGCCAGGCCCAGAAGTTGGGCCGTTTGCTCCGTCACCGCTGATTCCCCCATGACTGCCCACAGCGAGACCCCTCGCTCGGAGAGCCGATCACGGAGTTCCACCATCTCGTTCACCTTGACGACCTGAGATCCAACATCCAGCGCAAGTCGCGCACCCCGAAAGAAGGACTCCTGCGAATCGATCTGTGCCAAGAGCGCTGAGCGCTGCCCGTCCCACTCCCCCTCGGGCAGTGAGACCAACAAGCCATCACGCATTCCCTTGATGCGGATCGCCGCGACAAGCTCCTTCATCGGTCCAAATTCCGACGAATTATAGCATGAGAGCCGCGGCGAGCCCCACGCGATCGACCACGCATGCAGCCGTCTTCGCGCTTCGAACGTTGGTCTGTGCGGCGCCGAGGCCTGACCGCCGCTGGTACGGCCCAGGATGGCCGCGTTCTAGCCGCCCTCGCGTGCCAGATCGACGGACTTGAGGTCAAAATAGGCCTGCATCAGGCGCCCGACAACCGGGCCAGCCACCGAAGCCCCCTCGCCGCCGTTGTATTCGAACGCCATGATCGCGATTTCTGGCTCCTCAAACGGAGCGAAGGCAAGCGTCCAGGAGTGCGTCGGCCAGGAGCCAAACTGGCAGCGCTGGGCTTGCAGCGCTACATCGTCGCAGTACTCCGCCGTACCCGTCTTGCCGGCCACGGCGATTGGCAGCGGGTACTCCTCGTTGAAGACGCGACGGAGTGTACCGCCCGTCTCGGTTACCGCCAGGCGCATGCCGGCGCGGACATCCTGTACGACCTGAGGGTCCACGACCTTGAATTCGTTCGTTGGAAGGCAGTTGCCGGCCTCGCACTGGTAGCCCCCTATGCGCGGATCCTTGGTGATGTCCCATTTGAGGTTGGGCACGAAGGGCGAGATTTGATAGCTACCTTCGGGTAGCCCTCTGGCCGTGGACCGGTCCGCCAGGTTTATCCATGTGCCTCCGGTGGGGCCAACATCCTCCGATCCCAAGGCGGGCATCCATACTGTAAAGTCGCTGGGGCTGAACCAGACGGTTTGAGCATTGCCTTCAGCATCCGTGATCTGGCGGATGATCGTCGGTTGCATGAGTCGGCCCTGGTTGGCCAATGTGGCTCCGGACATGAGCACCTGCAGCGGCGTGGCGAGCACGTAGCCCTGGCCCACCGTGGCAATGTAGGTATCGCCCGTCGACCAATTCTCCCCCTGGTTGATGCGTTTCCAGCGGGGATCAGGGATCAACCCCCGCGCCTCTCCTGGCAGTTGAATGCCCGATCTGGCCCCGTAGCCCAGCGCCCGGGCATATTCGCCAAGGCGGAAGATCCCAAGCCCGCCGTTCGGGATTTCTTCTCCGAAGCCCCCGCCCAACTTGTAGAAGCAAACATTGCTTGAGAACGCGATGCACTGCAGGTACGAGATGGCGCCAAAGCCCTCCGGGCGCGTGTCGAATATCCAGTCGACGAAGGGACGCGTGTTAGCTGGCCCGCAAGGTTCATTGGGCGTGAACTGCTCGCAAAGCTCCAGCTGTCCAGGGGCAAAGACCACGTAATCCGGACTCGGAACGACCTTCTCGTTGAGTGCGCCCGTGGCAGCCGAGAGTTTGAACACGGAACCCGGGGGATACTCGCTCTGGATGGCATTGTTTAGCAGGGGGTTGCGAGGGTCCGTGCTCAATTGCTCATAGTAGTAGGCCGGGATAAGGCGCGCCATCCGATTGTTTTCGTAGGTGGGGAATGAAACCATGGCCAGCACCTCCCCCGTCTGCGGATTGATGGCGATCACCACGCCGCTCGATATGCGCAGCTGGCCGCTGTCACCGTAGAACCAGCGATTCCAGAAATCGATCTCCTGACGTAGGGAAGCCTCGGCAGCCGCCTGCAAGCGCGAATCAATGGTCAGCGTGACGTTGTAGCCGGGGATCTCGGGAACCGGCGGCTGCAGATTGCGAAGTTCCTGCCCGGCGACATCAACCTGAATCACGCGCGAGCCATTCTGACCGCTGAGCACTTCCTGAAGCGACAGCTCAATCCCGGCGTACCCCACCTTGTCGCGATTGGGAACGAAGCCGCGAGCCCTGTACTCTTCCTCCAGCAGCGCGGGGACGGGACCCAGGTAGCCTATGAGATTGGAGGTGAGCGAGCCGGTGGGATAGTCACGTATGGGATTGATCTCCACGGCCACGCCCGGCCAGTCGACGGCGCGCTCCTCTACCGTCCGGGCGACCTGCTCCCCAACGTTGCACTTGATCGGCACCGGGCTGTACGGTGCCAGCGAGTCGCCCAGTTCAACCAGCTGCGTGATCCCGGGCCCCTCCACGCACGGGGCAAAGAGCTTGGCTTCGTCCACTGACCCACTATTCACCGGAACTCCCGTCAGTTGGGACAACGCACGATAGATGCGTTGGATATCGGCCTCGTCATCCGGCAGCCCTGCCGGTGTGATAGTAAGGTTGTAGGAGGCGACATTGCGCGCCAGGATGAACCCGTTGCGGTCATAGATGATGCCTCTCGGAGCCGGCGAGCTCAAATTCTTGGTGTAATTCTCGATCGCCAGATCGATCCATTCCTGGCTGCCGAGGACCTGCAGTGAGACAAGCCGAACCAACAGCACTAGCAAGATGCCCAGGACAAGCAGCAGCACAGCGCCCAATCGGCGAGGATCCAGGCCCGACTCGCGCGCCCTTTCAGCGCGGCTCAAGGTGCCGCCTCCGTCCCAAGTACCCAGCGCGCGAGATCGCGCGTCGCCGGAAAGATCGGGATCGCAATCAGCATGTTAAGCAGGACGCTTGGGAGCGTGATCAGGCCAAGTGCCTCGGTCAGCGAAAAGCTTGACCCGGAAAGGGCCAGGTACGCGATGGTCAGCAGGTGCAAGAGTGCAGTTCCCAAGAACGTGACGCTGAACATCGCGAGCATGGGCACCTGCCACACGCGTCTTTGCAGCAACAGGGCCAGCAGCGCGATTCCCAGGTAGCAGCCAAGATAGACGAACCAAGGGAGGCTGCTCACCAAGCTGACCAACACGCTTGCCAGAAAAGCCCAGTGGTATCCCGTGCGGACCGACTCTTGAAGAGCCCAGGCGGCCACCAGCACTAGCACCAGGTCGGCGGTACCGCCCAACAACGGGACCTGCCCGACTATGGCGGATTGAACAATTGCAGCCAGGCCGATGACTGGTATGGCGATCGCGTTTCGCATTCTTAGGGGGCCGCAGTCGGAACGAGCGGGACCGTGTTGATGGCCCGGAAGTTCGTTATGACTAGGACGATCTGCAGGCGGGTGAAGTCGACCGCGGGCTGGATTGTGGCCTCCTGGAATAGTTCGGCGGGGAGCTTCCGGACATTGACCACCTGCCCGACGATCAGATCCGGAGGGAAGCCACCACCCAGGCCGGAGGTCAGGATGATGTCACCGGGTTCGACAGCTGCATCCTGCGAAATCAGTTCCAAGCTGATTTCGCCGGTCACAGACCCCACCAGGACCGCGTCGATGTCTGCGTTGCGAAGGTGAGTATTTACTGATGACCGGGGATCCGTGATCAATTGCACCCGCGCCGCGTCAGCAATGACGGCGTCTATGCGGCCGGCCAGCCCCTCATTGGTCACAACCGGCATGCCGTGCTGAATACCATCGTTTGAGCCGCGGTTGATAATCACGTAGTGCAGAAAAGGACTGGGGTCCCGGCCGATGACCGAGGCGGCCTTGTAGCTGCTTTCCGGGCTGGAGCGGGAGAAATCCACCAGGGCGGCCAGGATGGCAGTCTCGTTGGCGCGCTGCTGCAAATCGATGACTTGCGCCTGCAATTGTGAGACCTGAGCCTCGAGTTCTGCATTTCGAGTGCGGAGGGTGATCAAGTCGGCCGGCGCAGCCAAAAAGTCCTGTATGGCCTGCGTCCGCGTGGCGAACCAGTCCTGCACTCCAACCAGGCCTCCCGTTACCACGCCCGACGCGGAACGAAAGTACCCGCCGAACGCCAGGATCAAGATCCCTGCTGTAATCAGAAACGTAATGGTAGTCTGGAGGGTGCGTGAAAAGTTGACTTTCATGCGTTTGCCGTGGGAATCTATTCCGCCGCCGGAGCCAAGCGCCCGGAAAGGCGCCAAGAGAGGGCCGCGCTTCTGCCAGGCCGTGCGCCGCGTCCCCCTGCCGCGCGGCAGCCTCAGGCCCGGTGTCGAGTGCTACCGCGCTCCAAGCCTACCAAATAGCGGCTGAGGTTCTCAAAGTCTTCGTAGATCGCGGCTGCACCCCGTGCAACGCAGGTGAGCGGATCTTCTGCAACCCAGACGCGCAGTTTCAGCTCCTCCCCCAGTCGATCAGCAAGCCCCTGCAGCAGGGCGCCGCCGCCGGAGAGGCAGATGCCTAGATCCATCAAGTCGGAGACGATCTCGGGCGGAATCTCGTCCAAGGCGTCTCGCACGGTGTCGATAATCACCTGAACGGAGCCGGAAAGCGCCTCGCGAATCTCGACCGAGGAGACCTCGATAGTCTCCGGAAGGCCGGACACCAGGTTGCGACCCCGGACCTCAAGAGTTTTCTCGGGCTGGAGCGCGAACGCCGAGCCGATCCGCCACTTGATCTGCTCGGCGATCCCTTCGCCTATCAGCAGGCTGTACTTGTTGCGCAGGTATTGCACCACGTCCTGGTCCATCTCATCGCCGGCCACCCGCAGGGATCGTGAAGTGACAACGCCGCCCATGGTCAAGACCGCCACCTCAGTTGTGCCACCGCCGATGTCCACCACCATCGATCCACGTACCTCGTTGATTGGCAAGCCCGCTCCCAAGGCGGCGGCGATGGGCTCCTCGATGAGCATCGCTTGCCGAGCACCGGCTGCCATCACCGCGTCATAGACAGCCCGCTTCTCGACTTCCGTAACGCCGGTGGGGATGCCCACCACCACCCGTGGCCGCGGCAGGGGGACGACGCTTTGCTCGTGAACTTTGCCTACAAAGTACTCCAGCATCACCTGTGTGACGTCGAATTCCGAGATTACGCCGTCGCGAACGGGTCGGACAACCATCACGTTGCCAGGTGTCCGTCCGACCATTTCCTTGGCCTCCAAGCCGATGGCCATCGGCAGGCGGGACCGCTTGTCAATGGTCACCCAGGATGGCTCATTGATTACGATACCCTTGCCGCGCACGTGAACGAGAGTATTCGCGGTGCCCAGGTCTATGGCGATGTCGAGAGAAAACAGGCCGAGCAGCCAGTTGAGTGGATTGAAAGCCAAGACGCGGCTCCTGATGACAAAAATCCGCAAGTTTGCGGGGTTGGCATACGATTATAACATACGGCCCCTTTGCCATCCTTGGGCGGCCGGTGGGGTCACATACAGGCATACGCAGGCGTTGCCTGGGAGGCAGCATGGGACCCATCGCGATCGTCAGGGGTAGTACCGCATACATTCCGAAGGGGCTGGTGGAGGAATCCAACATCACGGTAGCGCCTCGGAGCCCTATCAGGGGTGATCAGGCCTGCCGCGAAGAACTGGACATTCAGCCTGATGACTTCTACGCACCTCCAGAGACCGCCAAGGTGATGCCGACGACCTCACAGTCAGCCGTGGTGACCATGAGGGAAATCTTTGGATCGTTGGTCGTTCAGCAGGCAGAGGTACGGGGAATATTCATCTTGAGCAGTCTTTCGGGAGCACTTCGCTCTGCCCTGCAGGCGCAAGAGGCGCTGGGATCAGCCGCGTCCAGGGTCTGGGGCGTGGACAGCGAACCTGCAGCCATGGCGCTTGGTTTTCAGGGCTGGCGGCTGCCCGCGCCCTTCCCGATAGCGCAACCATAAGAGAACTCACTCATTCCCAATGCGGAGGCGGAGGCTGGCGGGCTCCTTGACACTGCCTCGGCTGAAATGAGGGCTATTGAGAGCGTATTGGCTGCCGTCAGTCCCGTCGTGGGTCCGCCTGCCGGACCTGGCACAGTGGGACCTGCATTCATGGCGGGCGTGTAGCCAGGGCCGTCGATCCTCGGTGCCGCCCTGCAACCTGCTTCTGAGCCGCAGGTATAATGCCTGCGTGAGCGGCGCAAAGGCACTTGCCATCGGGATCGCCGGTGGTTCGGGTTCAGGCAAGACCACGGTGGCCCAGGAAATCCTGGGGCGCGTGGGGGCCGACCGGATTGCATTCCTGCAGCACGATTCCTACTACAAGGACCTTAGCGGGCTACCGCCGGCTCAGCGCGCGCAGCTCAACTTCGACCATCCCAACTCGCTGGAGACTGACCTACTCATTCAGCACATCCATGCCCTTCGTGAGGGCGTGCCGGTCCAAGTTCCCGTCTACGACTTTGCCACCCACTGCCGCACCGACCGGACTTTCACGGTGGCCGCCAGACAGGTCATTCTGGTCGAGGGAATCCTGATATTCGTGGACGCGGCCCTTCGAGAGCTGTTCGACGTCAAGATCTTCGTCGACACGGACGCCGACATTCGCTTCATCCGGCGCCTGGAGCGGGATATCAGCGAGCGCGGCAGAACCACCGAGTCCGTGGTGAAGCAGTATCAACTGACTGTCCGGCCCATGCATCTTGAATTTGTCGAGCCCTCGAAGCGCTATGCTGATGTGATCATCCCTGAGGGCGGCTATAACACAGCGGCGCTGGATATGGTGGCGGCCCGCATACTTGCGCTGCTCCGATAGGAAGCGGCGGCCCATGGTCGCAGCGCCCGTTGGCGGGCAGCGAGCGTCCCGATTGGAGGAGTCCCTTGTCTACAAAGTGGAGCACGGCCCCTGAAATGTCGATTGATGTACGCAACGCGTACCGGGCCCGAATTCAGACCGATATCGGAAACCTGGAGGTGCAGCTATTCGCGGACCGGGCACCCAAGACCGTCAACAACTTCGTGTTCCTGGCACGCGCAGGCTACTATGACGGATCGATCTTCCATCGAGTGATCAAGGATTTCATGGCCCAGGGAGGCGATCCCACGGGAACCGGAACCGGCGGCCCTGGCTACCGGTTCGAAGACGAGTTTCATCCTGAACTGGTTCACGATCGGCCCGGAATCCTCTCCATGGCCAATTCTGGTCCGAACAGCAATGGCTCACAATTCTTCATCACCTATGCCGCAACGCCCTGGCTCGATAGAAAACACAGTGTCTTCGGGGAGATCACGCAGGGCATGGATGTCCTGGATTCCATTCCTGCCAGGGATCCAGCCCGACCGGAAAACGCGGGAGTGAAGATCCTGAGAATCCTGGTAGAGGAATCAGCGGCCGAATGACGGCCACCCCGCAACCGGCACGGGGCGCGTCGACATCAAATAGGGCGCGCCTCCGGCTGAACTTGCTCAGGCTGCTTGTCCTGCTTTTCGTGCTGGCGATCAGTGTCTACGTTTTCATCATCCGCGACCAAGCGGAGCGGTTCGCGGCTCTTGGCTACCCCGGCATATTCCTCGTCTCTCTGCTGGCCAATGCGACGATTCTCCTTCCCGCACCCGGGGTCGCGGTCGTCTTCGCAATGGGAAGCGTCTTTCCGCCCCTTCTTGTCGCGCTTTCGGCGGCCGCCGGAGCAACTGTCGGCGAAATCTCTGCCTACGCGGCAGGATTTAGCGGCCAGGCGATAGTCGAAGGTACTGGCGCCTACGCGCGCATCATGCCTTGGATGCATCGATACGGCGCCTTGACGACGTTCCTGTTGGCCGCTGTTCCGAATCCGTTCTTTGACCTGGCGGGAATGGCGGCCGGCGTATTGCGAATGCCCCTGCTTTCTTTCTTGTTCTGGTGCCTGATTGGGAAGAGTCTCAAGATGCTTCTGTTCGCCTACACAGGCGCGTATACCGTCGAGTGGTTCGGCGGCTGGGTGCGCTAGCCGCCACGCCCCGACCGGGCCGGCCTGGAACCAGCCGGAGGTGATCCCTGCTCGGTCTTGCGCAGGTGACCTACATTTCCACTGCTCGGCATCTTTAGGCGGCGGATTTCCTCAGAACTGAGGTGTCTCCAGCCCTTGGGCTTCAGCGCACCCAAATACAATGTCGCGATTCGGACCCGGATGATACGCACAACCGGAAGGCCCAGGCCCGCCGCCGTTTCACGGATTTGTCGTTTGCGGCCCTCGCCCATGATTACGCGCAGCCAGGCACCCTTCCCCGCTCCAGATTCAATGCGGACCTCAGCGGGTGCGGTCCTGTAGCCGTCCTTGAGCACGACACCACGACGCCAGGTTGCCAGCTGCTCTGGAGCAGGCCGACGAGCCACAAGCACCCGGTATTCCTTGCTGTGCCCATACCGAGGGTGGGTCAGCCGGTTTGCTAGGTCGCCGTCGTTTGTCATCAAGACCAGCCCCTCGCTCTCCCAGTCTAGACGACCCACCGGAAACAAGTGCGCTGGCTCCGGTACTAGATCGCGGACGGTAGGCCGTCCGGCAGGATCACGGAGGGATGAGATCACATAGCGCGGCTTATACAGGGCAATATACGCAAGCGGCGCTTGAAGCGCCACCGGATGCCCGTCCAGGGTCACCACTGCCGCAGGTTCTGCGCGCTGCCCGAGCGTGGCAACCCGCCCGTCAACGCGCACACGTCCTGCGGTGATCAGATCTTCACAAGCGCGGCGCGACCCATATCCGGCTTGAGCAAGGATCTTCTGAAGTCGCTCAGCCACCGAACGCTACGCAATCTCCAATAGGGGGAGAGCGCGACTCCAAAGCGCGGACAACCATAGCGGAGGGCTGGCGCTAATCCTTGAGCATCTCATCCGGAACGTCCGCGGCCCTCGGAACCTGCAGCGGCGGGAGGTCCGCAATGCTGCTGAGACCCAGATGCTGCAGGAAGTCAGGCGTCGTCGCATACAAGATCGGCCTGCCAGGCCCCTCCGACCTGCCCGTTTCATGGATCAAGCCCTTGGCAAGCAAGCCCTTGAGCATAGTCTCGGAATTCACGCCTCGAATGCTGTCAATCTGAGGCCGAGTAGCCGGTTGGCTGTACGCAACAATCGCCAGAGTCTCGAGGGCGGGCCTGCTCAAGTGAGACCTTGCTTCGAGACCCAGGAAGCGTTCGATGCTCTGAGCCAGTTCAGGGGCACTGGTCAATTGAATCCTTCCGGCATGACGCTGCAGACGCAAACCCCCTGACGCCAGCATCCGCTCAAGTTCCACCAGGCCTGCCTCGACGGTCTTGAGGCTCACGCCCAGGGATTCGGCCAGGTCGTCTGCGGCCACGGGTTCTGCGGCCACAAACAGGAGGCCCTGCAGTTGTGCGGCGATCGAAAGTTCGTTGCTCTCAGAATCGGTCATGCTATAATCGCCTTGAAAAAAGCTTTGACCATTTTGGAATCATGGCGCTCTACCTGCCGCGCAGTGATGGTTGGCATTGGCGTTTTCAGCCCGCTGGTCGAGCCGGCCGCCAAGGCATTTCGCGTGATTGACGGCGCTGGCAAAGGTAGGCGGGCATTCTGCACGATGATGGACGAAAAATGAATCCTGGTGCGCGCCTAGCCATACTTGCGTTTGCAGCTTCCTCGATGGCATGCTCTCTGTTCCTCGGCGGCCCGCCGCCTCCGGAGCCCACCGTCTCAAGCTCCCCGGGGCAACTCCAGTCGGTTGAAACCCGCATTCAGCAAGCGTTGACAGAAGGCATGTCAACGGGCAATCTACACTTGGAGCTCAGCCAAGAAGAGCTGACGGCCTACCTTGCCGGGCAGTTGGCAGCCCAGGCGCAGCCACTATTCACCAATCCGATGGTCGTCCTGCAAGATCAGGAGATGCTGGTCTTTGGTCGGGCACAGTCTGGCATGGTGGAGGCGAATTTTGCCGCGACGGTCCAATTCTCGGTCGACCAGAACGGCAAGCCCGAAATCGACATCGGCGAAGCCGATCTTGGCCCAGTGGCCATGCCGCAGGTGATTCGCGATGCCCTCGCCGCCACGATTGACGAGGTTCTGACCGGATCCATCGGACCAGCCGCTATCGGCTTTCGATTGAAGAACATCAGCATCGCGGACGGAGTGATGACGGTATCGGGGCAGTTGCGTTGACGTCCATTATACCAATTCACGTCCCCCAACCCCGGGGGCCCCAGCCGGCCGTCGCCGCGCAGCCGGGCACTGTTGCCGCCCTCGCTATGGCATCGAGTGCATGTTCGAGCGTCAGGCGGCGCCTGACGGCTCGCCGTACGTTGGCTGGTGACCAGATCCTTGCGGACTGCTTCGCCGCCAAGTCTTCACGGCCGTCGAACCGCTGCGGCTCGATCGCACGCGAGTGGTTTGGGCACCAGGTCGCAACCCCAGCCGGTCGGGCCACTGCCTATGGATCAGCTACCGCGGTAGTCGCTGGCGGGTCGATCGCGCAGACCGCGATTCGGGCTCAACTAGCGGTGCCAGATGAAGGTCTGCAGTAGACTGCAAGTGAAGTTCGGCATCGACCGGCGGCAGCCTGGCGGATTGGCAGGTCACTCGCCAGCTGCGCCGACAACCAAAGGATAGGCCGGCATGCGCACTCTTGTCACGGGAGCAGCGGGATTCCTCGGCTCCCACATTTGCGACCGACTGATCGCGGACGGTCACGAGGTAATTGGCTTGGACAACTTCGTGACCGGCCGGGCTGAGAATATCGCGCACCTCATGGGCAGCGGGCGCTTCGACTTTTTCCGGCACGATGTCTCCAACTACATCTTTGTACGGGGCAAGGTCGATGCGGTTCTGCATTTTGCCTCGCCCGCAAGTCCGAATCCACAGTCGCCAAGCGCCTACTTCAACCTCCCGATCCAGACCATGAAGGCCGGAGCGCTGGGAACACACAACACCCTGGGAGTCGCCAAGGCGCATGGTGCTCGCTTCCTGCTCGCCTCGACGAGCGAAATCTATGGCGACCCTCTCGTGCACCCCCAGCCCGAGTCCTATTCTGGCAACGTTGATCCGATCGGCGCGCGCGCCGTCTACGACGAGGCAAAACGGTTTGCCGAGTCCCTCACCATGGCCTACCATCGGCAGCATGGTGTTGACACGCGCATCGTGCGCATCTTCAACACGTACGGGCCTCGGATGGACCTGGACGACGGCAGGGCCCTTCCAAATATGCTCAAACAAGCCCTCCTCGGCCAGCCGCTGACGGTCTATGGGGACGGCAAACAGACGCGCTCATTCTGCTATGTCGACGATCTAATCGATGGAGTTGTCCAGCTGCTGCATTCCGACGAGCACTTGCCGGTCAACATTGGCAACCCGGTTGAAATGACGCTGCTAGAGTTTGCCAGCCAGATCAATCAGGTGGTGGGCAATCAGGCAGGGATGATGCTTGTCCCCCAGGCACGGAGCGAGCGCGATCCGCAAAGGCGCCAGCCAGATATCACACGCGCGAGAGAAAAGCTGGGGTGGAAGCCTCGCTTCTCCCTGGAGGAAGGCATTCGGCTGACCATCCCCTACTTCAAGCAACAACTGGGGCTGGCATGATCACTGTAGTCAGAAATCCGGTCGAGCGCAACCGCTTCCTCAAGTTCATGGTTGTGGGGGCCATCGGCGCCATGCTCGATTTCGCCATTGCCAATCTGCTCACGCACTTCTTGCAGATAGACCTGGTTCCCGCCGGCACAATCTCTCTGGCATGCGCCATCATCAGCAACTTCATCTGGAATCGCTACTGGACGTATCCAGAGTCCCGAACGCGGACCTTGTCGCGGCAGCTGAGCATGTTCACGATTGTCAACGTTGCGGGCGTTGCCATCCGGATACCTATCCTGCATTTTGTGGAGCCACTGATGTTGAAATGGTTCCGCGACGGACTCCAGCTGAGTGCTGGCAGCCAGGAGTTCCTTGCCCGAAATAGCACGTTGGCGCTGGCCGTCGGGATTGTCATGCTCTGGAACTTCTTCGTAAATCGCCACTGGACCTACGGCGATATCGACTAGCGGGCACCCGCCCACCAAGGTGGCAAGGCAAATCAGTCCGCGCTGGCAGTGCCCAGTGCAGAGGTACGCCGTGGTGCGGGCCCCAACAGCAGTAGTCCCGGGAGAAAGCCGCACAATGCCCCCCTCAGTTCTTCCAAAGACCGTAAGGGCCTCACGCATCAACATTGCCCAGTTGATGCAGCCTGAACACGCAAACAACCTGGGAAACGTCCACGGCGGTTGGATCATGAAACTGGTGGACGAAGCGGGTGCGCTGGCATGCATGCGCCATGCGCAGCGGCGCGTGGTCACCGTGGCCATCGATTCGATGGTGTTCAGACATCCCATCCGGCTGGGCGATCTCGTGATGTTGAGCGCCGAGCTGACCGGTGTTGGAAGGACCTCGATGGAAGTTGAGGTCCAGGTAGAGGCTGAAAACCCGGTTTCCGGCCGCAGATGGCATACGAACACGGCGTACGCTGTGTACGTTGCGCTGGACGACGCTGGCAAGCCCGTGGCCGTCCCCCCCCTCATTGCGGAATCCGAAGGGGAACGAGATCGGCAAGCCGAGGCGTTGGAGCGTCAGGCCCGGCGCCTGAAAGAGCGTGGATGACCCGGATTGTCAAGCTGCCAAGAAAGCCCATCTTCTGGGTGCTGCTGCTGGCCGCAGTGGCCGCCCTGCTTGTTTTCCAAGACTTCGGTCTAACCTGGGATGAGCCGCTGTTCTACGAATACGCCGATGCCCTCGGATATGCCTACACGCCCTCAAATTGGCTCAGCGCGACCTTTGACCTTAGCCAGTCCTATGGACCGAGTGCGGAGGACCACAAGACGCGCGGTCCGGGGTACCTGCTGCTGGCGCGGGTACCTGTCGGCGTGCTGGAACGAACCGGCCTGCCGAACGCGGCGGCCTGGCACCTCGTGAATCTTGCCACGTTCCTTCTGGGCGTCCACTTTGTCTACCAGCTGGGCAGGTGGATCGCCGATGAAGGCGCGGCGGCCGCCGGTGCCGCCTTGTTCGCCTCCCAGCCTCTCCTGTGGGGACATGCATTCATCAATCCCAAGGACATCCCATTCATGGTATTGCTGAGCGGCGCAATATGGCTTGGCATACGCATGGTGGAGGTATGGGGGCTGGGCGGCACAGAGCCCTGGCACCGACGATGGGGCTATGTGGCAGTCGCCTCGGTCTTTCTTGGACTCGCGACCTCGAATCGCGTCCTCGGACCGCTGGGTGCTCTCCTCGTCTTGAGCTATTGGCTGGCGGGGCGGCCCACAAGGTCTGCCCTGCCATACCTGAGCGCTTATCTATTCCTGGCGGCCCTGACCACCTTCGCGACCTGGCCATACCTGTGGGAGAACCCCGGCAACATAGCGAGGGTCTTCGGACTGATGGCGCAGAATCCCACGGTTCTCCCGGTCCTATTTGCCGGCACGGTCTTTCGCGCGAATCAACTCCCGCTGCGCTACCTGCCCTTCTACCTGACGGTAACGCTGACAGAGCCAGCATGGCCACTCTTGGGTCTGGGACTCCTCAACAGCTTGCGCCCGCGGTCCTTGGCGCAGCCGGAACGCGTGGCACGCATTGCCCTGTTGCTGGCCTGGCTGCTGATACCGGTCGCATATGTGCTTGCCGCTCGACCACCCATGTATGATGGAATGCGACACTTCCTCTTTGTGCTGCCGCCGGTGTTTGCACTCGGGGCGGCGGGATGGGGCTTCTTGCTCGACCGTCTGGGACGCCCCTGGGCGCGGCTGATGCTCGCCGTGGCAATCGTCATACCGGGCATCCTGGGAATACTCCGGCTTCATCCGTATGAATATACCTACTTCAATTCATGGGTTGGGGGCACCGGCGGCGCTTTTAGGCGCTACGAGACGGACTACTGGCTGACCTGCTACAAAGAGTCGGTGGAGCGCTTCAACGGGATGTTTGAAAGACCTGTAAGTTTGTTCGTGCACCGTGAGGCAGCCGCTGCGGCACCGTACGCGGCGGCCAACGTCAAGATCCTGGAAGAGCGCGACTCCAGAGCGTTGATCGCCTCCGGAGATTTCGTGCTGATCAACACACGAACGAATGAAGATCTCTACAAGTTTCGCGACGCGCCGGAAATCCTTGCAGTTGGGCGGCTCGGTGCGACGTACTGCTTGGTGAAGCGCATCCCGTGATCACCCACCGTGAGCGTATCCAGGCCTGCTTGCGCGGCCAGATCGTTGACCGCCCTGCTGTGGCACTGTGGCGGCATTTTCCCGTGGACGACCAATCCCCGGACACGCTGGCGGCGGCGCACCTCGCGTTCCAGCACGTGTACGATTTTGACCTTGTCAAAGTCACCCCAGCCTCCTCATTCTCTGTCAAGGACTGGGGGGTACAGGACAGGTGGGAAGGAAGCCTGGAAGGCACCAGAACCTACACACATCGAGTGATCCGCAAGCCACAAGACTGGGAGAATCTGCCTGCGCTCCTGCCGGCTGCTCCACACTTGGCTCAGCAGTTGCAGTGCCTACGGCTCCTGCGCGCCACGCTTGGGGTGGATACACCCCTGCTGCAAACGGTGTTCAATCCCTTGGCGCAGGCCAAGCATCTGGCCGGCGACGACCTGCTCCGGAAGCATCTTCGCGAACATCCGGAAGCCGTCGAATTCGGCCTGGGCGCGATTGCCCAGACCACGCAGCACTTCATCCGTGAGGCCGCTGAAGCCGGAATTGACGGAATATTCTACGCAATTCAGCACGCGCAGCCGTCCATGCTTTCTCAGCAGGAGTTCGCGCGTTTCAGCCGCAATTTGGATCTGATGCTCCTGCAGGCGGCTGACGGCCTGTGGTGCAACATCCTCCACGTGCACGGAGAGGACGTCTATCTAAATGCCGTGAGCAGCTATCCGGCGCACATCCTCAATTGGCATGACCGGGAGGCGGGCCCGTCGCTTGAGCACGCCACCCGGATTTGGCCAGGTGTCCTATGCGCCGGCCTGAGCAGGCAAACCCTCGTGTACGGATCGCCTCCGGCTATTGCCCAGCAGGCGGCGGAAGCGTTTTCGCGCTCATCGCGGCCGCCAATTCTCAGCACAGGTTGCGTGCTTCCGATCATTGCGCCGCATGGCAATATCGTGGCCGCCAGGAATGCGGCCGCCGCAGCCGGATCATCAACCTTCAAAACCCGCAAGTAGCCATGCGTGTCATCTCGGGCACGGCCAAGGGCAGAAGACTTCTGGCAGTTCCTGGCGACCGCACGCGCCCAATCACTGATCGTGTCAAAGAGGCTCTTTTTGACATAATCGGCGCGGACGTCGTGGACTCAGCCTGGTGGGATGTATTTGCCGGAACCGGGGCAGTGGGCATTGAGGCCTTGAGTCGCGGGGCAACCTTCGCCAGGCTGACCGATCTACATCGCGCTCCGATCGAAACCATTGCGGCCAACCTGGCCCGCGCGGGGCTCGCGGCCCGGGCGGAAGTTCGGCGAGCTGATGCGTTTGGCCTGCTCTCCTCCCCAGCCGACAGACAATTCGACTACGTGTACATTGCCCCGCCCCAATACCAGGAGCTTTGGCACAGGGCTCTGCACGCCCTCGATTCGAATCCGGGATGGTTGGCGGCGGATGCTTGGGTCATCGTGCAATTGGATCCAAAGGAACATCAAGCTCGCGGGCTGGCCCAGCTGAGCGAAATCGATCGGCGCCGCTACGGCACAACTCTGCTGGCTTTCTACAGCTTCGCCAAGCTGCAGCCCCTTTGACTCACGGATACGACTCCCACGGTAAGGTGATCAGCATGTTCATCGGTTGGGCCGCCTGTCCAAGATAGGGCAGTTTCCACGCCTCCGCAACAGTTTTCAGGATGGAGTAGTGCGTATACGGGGTGTTGTCGTGGAAGCCAACCTTGGCCTGCGGAGAAACCAGCACCGTTGCGATCCGACCCCCGGCTTCTTCAGGCAAGCCACAGCAGGAGTGATTGCCCTGACCCTCGTCCCACGTGACGATAATCAGATATGGCTCTCCTTTCACCGCCAAGGCTGGCTGCAGCACGAGCATGAGGTCATGTAGCCAGTCGTCCGCCACCCTCAGGCCGCAGTCATGGGCATCGTTGCACAGGTTGGGCGTAATAAACAAGTAGTCCGGCACGTTTTCGGCGGCGATGTCCGTATAGAGCTCCATGAACGGCACGACGCTTTCGTTGCAGCGTTCCCGGTCAAGCCGGATGGATTCAAAGTACATGAATGGGTTGTGCTTGATGGCGTATAAGTTGTAGTAGGGCTGGTCATAGCAGCTGGAGGGCATGTCTTCCTGGTAGGTCTTCCAAGTTCGGCCGCTGGCCTCAATGGAGTCCGGAAGCGTAGGGGCCTGGAACAGGCAGTCGTCGCAGTTATAGTCGAGGCCGAATGTCTCACCACTGATCATGGCGAGGTAGTTTGGCAGACTAGGGTGCGTGACGGCATAGTGAGCTGTGAGCAGCGTGTAGGATGCAGCCAGCGCATTGAAATAGGGCATTTGCGGATTCCCTACCACAACCCCGAACTCCTTGTTCTCCAGCACGATCATGACAATGTGCCCAAAGTCGGGCACGAGCGGAACGGGCGTGGCGCTAGGTATGCTCGACGGAGTCGCGCGGACGGAAGACGCTGCGGCGGGGCCCGGTGAATGGGGGGAAACTGCGGCCGGCACCCTGGCGGGTGCAGGCTGGCAGCCAGCGGCCAACAGCAACGCGGCAGCGCACGAGAGGACACAGGAAGTTGAACGCACCGTGGATCTCAGTGTTGTGAGCCAAGCGATCATTTCGCGCGCAATCCCCCGGGGAAACTGGCTACAATGCTACCAGAATCGAGCCGTGCCGGATCAAGGAGAAACCCATGCAGATCAACGCTGTCGCGATCGAAAAACCCGAGGACATCAACTTTGTGCTGGGACAAGCCCACTTCATCAAGACCGTGGAGGATATCCATGAGGCGCTCGTCAATGCCGTCCCAAGCATCAAGTTCGGTCTTGCCTTTTGCGAGGCATCCGGCAAGTGCCTTGTCCGCTCGTCTGGGACGGATGAGCCGATGATCGCTCTCGCCATCCGCAACGCGCAGGCAATCGGCGCCGGCCATTCGTTCATCGTCTTCCTGGGCAAGGGCTTCTACCCGATCAACATCTTGAATGCGATCAAGGCCGTGCCCGAAGTGGCTCGCATCTTCTGTGCCAGCGCCAATCCCACGGAGGTGATCATGGCGCAGACCGAGCAGGGGCGCGCCATCCTGGGCGTGGTGGATGGATCCTCGCCCAAGGGCGTGGAGGGAAGCGAAGACGCTAGGTGGAGACGAGATCTGCTCCGCCAGATCGGCTACAAGCTCTGAGCTGAGTGGACCGCCCAGATCATCCGGCGAACTCGATTCTTAGCACCCCGGCTGGATCATAGTACGAGCGCGCCGCGAATGCAGGATCGCCGGGGCTCATCGTATGGATACGGGCCAAGAGATCTGGAAGATCCTCAACCACCGGGAGAGACGTGATTTGTTTGAATGGGATCCACTCGGCCATTCCCTCAGGTGACGGCCTCAGCATGCCGCCAACGACCTGGCCCGTGAAGACGAAGAGACAAATCCCAACCTCGCTGGCGTCCACCATCACCGTTCCACACAGCCAAAGCCGGCCATCAAGGCCCGTTTCCTCCC
>DATIPW010000044.1:0-1691 GCA_035471605.1 Anaerolineales bacterium
CGGCGCCGGGTTTCAAGGTAGAGCCGCGCACTCTCGATGGCGATGGTGGTTTGCCGGCCCACGCTCACCAGGAAATCCAGTTCGTTCTGGGTGAATAGGCCGTCCCGCCTCAGCCGCCAGACCATGATGGCCCCGATCACCTCCCCCCGGGATACCAGAGGCGCCCCCATCAGGCACTCCGGATCCTCTTCGAAATCCGGCGTTCCCGGAACGGTAATCCTGCGCGGATCGTGTTCGGGGTCGTTTATCAGCTCTGCGACCCCGCCGGCGAGTATGCTCCCGCCAAGGCCGATGCCTGGCCGCACGACGAGAGCCTTCATCTCCTCGGAGTACCGCCCCAACGCCACCTTGTTGTGAAAAGCTTCTCCGTCCGGATCTCGCAGAAGGATCGCAATGTCGCGAACCCGCATGATCTCCTTGGCGTGGGCGGCAATGCGCTCCAGTACGGGTTCCAATTCGCGCGTGGCCGCAATTTCGTTGCCGATCTCGGCCAGGGTGGCCATCTCCTGCGCCCGCCGCCTGGTTTCGGCGTGCAGTCGGGCGGCACGAATGGCGGCGCCGGCGTTGGCGGCAATGGTGCTCAGCAGCCGCGCGTCGTCCTCCGTGAAGGCATTCTCCTGCTGTGTGGATTGGACGCTGATTACGCCTATCGGTTCCCCGCCGGCCGTGATCGGCACGCCCAGGTAGGAGCGCGCCTCCCTGCCCATTCTCTGCTTCCCCAGTTCTCCGATGCGGTGGTCGAGTTCCTGGTTGATCAGGATGGGTTGCCCGCTTTCGATGATCTTGCTGGTGATGCCCTCGCCCAGGCGCATCGGCGAAAGCTCCTGTCCATGCTGGTAGGGGAAGGCGATCAGGTTCGTCTGGGCATCGACGAGGGCGACGTAGACAATATCGGCCGCAAAGGTGGCCCGCATCTGGTCCCCGATCAAGGAGATCGTTCGATCCAGGTCGGTTTCAGCGACCAGCGCCTGGCTGACGGTATTCACGGCCGCCAGCTCTGCGGCGCGCTCTTCCGTCTCCTTCAGCAGGCGCGCGCTTTCATTAAAGAGCCTCACGTTTTCAATGGCGATGACCGCCTGGTGGGCGAATGTCTGGAGGAGCTCAATGTGCTTGGCGCTGAAGGGGCCTGCGCTGCGGCGCCCGACCGCAATGGCGCCGATGGCCTTGCCCTCTTTCATCATCGGTTCAAAGTAGACGCTGCGCATGCCCAGCGCGGCACTGTAGCGTCGCGCCAGCTCCGGCACCTCGGGGGCGCTTTGAAAGTCAGGAATATGGATCGACTGGCCCGTGAGAATCGCACGGGACGAAAGGCTCGAATCCATCTGCAGCGGCCGGGGATACTCGCTGGCGTGGAGCTTCAAACCTTCGGTGGTGAAATCCCGGGCTGCCGCTTCATAAACCTGCTGGCCGTCGGTACGATAGACGGCCGTGAATAGACCATCGCACAACTTGGCGGCATGGTCCGCGATCACCTCCAGGACCGGCTGCACGTCCGCCGGCCATTCCGCCATCACCCGCAGGATGTCGCTGGTGGCCGTCTGCTGCTCCAGGGCTTCGGAGATCTCTTCGGTGCGCCGCTGCACCTGCTCGAACAACCGGGCATTCCGGATGGCGATGACCGCCTGATCGGCGAAGGTCCGCAGCAGAGCGATCTGCTGCTCGGAGAACGGCCGCACTTCCAACCGCGGGGC
>DATIPW010000045.1:0-6893 GCA_035471605.1 Anaerolineales bacterium
GATGACGTACATGGGCGTCGGCATGATGACCGACATCCCGGGCCTGAGCGAGCTGCACACGCTGCTGGTGGTCCAGCACGGTTGGACGCTGCTGACCGCCGTCAACCTGATGCTGTTCTCGCTCTTGCACAATCCGTGCGCTACGACCATCCTCACCATCTTCAAGGAAACCAAGTCCGCCAAGTGGGCCACGCTCAGCGTCGTGATCACGCTCGGCATCGCCTTCCTGGTCACATTCGCAACCGCCAGCGTGGCCAGATTGCTGGGCTGGGCATAGCGGCAGGCTGCTCCCAAACCCCGGCCGCTGCCACGCAGTTGGGGCGCCGGGATGGAGGCGATTTGCCTGCGCATGCCCCTCGCCGGCTGCGCCCACCCGCGCCCATTGGGCTGCTTCCCGACCTGTATAATGGACTGCGATACGCGGCCATAAAGGGCGGTGTCGCTCACGCCGGTCAGCAGATCGGCATCGCCGCAGTATTCCCTCGCGGAGGTTCGTTGTACATGCTATCCACCTTTTCCCTGTGGCTGGAGCGTTCCGCCAGGGGCCGGATCGTGCTTCTGGCGCTGGCCGTCTTCCTGTTGTTCACCGCGCTCGTGCTCCCGGCGCAAGCCGCCGCGGCAAGTCGGACCGCCGCCGGCGCCGGCTCACCGGACATGTCCTTTTCCTATTCCTCGCGGGATCTCTACCGCATGGCTGAGGCCTACGGCGCGCAGGGGCGCGCCGCCTACATCCGGGCCCGGTTCACCTTCGATCTGCTGTGGCCCCTGGTCTACACGTTCTTCCTGGCCAGCGCCATCAGCTGGCTGCTGCGCGGGGTGCAGCCCGCGCAGCTTCGACTCCTCAACCTGCTTCCGGTGCTCGGGGCATTCTTCGACTACCTGGAGAATCTTTCGACCTCGCTCGTGATGCTGCGATACCCGCAGCCCACGCCGATCCTGGATCAGCTGGCGCCGCTCTTCACGTTGGTCAAGTGGATCCTGGTGTACGGCAGCTTTGTCGTCCTGCTGGCCGGCGCGGTCGCGGCGATTGCCCGCGCGCTCAAGGCCCGGTCACAGCCGGCATGACCGCCAGCAGGCAGATCGCCCTCCCAGCCCGCGGGGCAAAGCCGATGAAAGGCCAGATCGCGGTCATCACCGGCTCCACGCGCGGCCTGGGGTTCGCCATCGCCCAAGCCCTGTTGCAGGCCGGCGCCACGGTCGTCATCAGCGGGCGCTCCGCAACCGCCCTCCGCACCGCGCGCAGGTCTCTGGAGCCGCATGGCGTGGTCAGGGCGCTGCGCTGTGACGTTCGCCAGGAGCGCCAGGTCTACGCGCTGGCGCGCCGCGTGGTGAACCAGTTTGGGCGCATCGACCTGTGGATCAATAACGCCGGCCACTCGGGCGCCTCCGGCCGGATCCTCGAGACACCCCCCGCTCAGGCGCAGGAAATATTCCTGACCAACGATCTGGGGACCCTGTATGGCGCCCGCGCGGCCCTGCATTTCATGCAGGCCCGCCGGCAGGGGACCCTGGTCAACCTGTACGGCGCTGGCTCGTTTCTGCGCCCGGCCACTCCCACCGCACTCTACGGCGCGAGCAAGGCCTGGGTCACCTCCTTCACACGCTCGCTCGCCAAAGAAGTCGCCGGCAGCGGCGTACACATCATCGGGTTCAGCCCCGGTATGCTCCTGACCGAGATGCTCACCTCCCCCAGGGTGATCGGGCAGGCCGGCCGTGACATGCTCAAGAACTATGGCTTCGTGCTGCGCCTGCTGGGCCGGTCGCCAGAGAGGGCGGCCGAGCGGCTGGTCAGGCTGCTTCAGTCAAACCGCCGCTCCTTCATTGAATACCGCCTGTTCAAGCCGTGGACTCCGCTCCAGGCGCTGCTGCGCATCGGCTGGGAAAACCTCACCCGTACGGGAAAGACCCCCCGCTTCAGCCTCAGGCACCAGGCACCCTACAAGCCCCGAATCTAGGGTCAGCCGGCACGCAGGGTAGTGGCAGATGGGTAAGTTCCGCCTGCCTCTTGAAGTCTGCACACCTGGACCGGGAGCTGGAAGACACGCTCACAGAGAGGAACATCTTGGAGATGCCAGTCGAGACGACAATTCCCCTGCGCAGGCTCGGCCAGACCGGGATCGGGGTGACCGCCATCGGTTTGGGCATGATGGAGTTCGCCGGCGGGCGCGGCGGCCTGATGAGCCTGGCCTTCCCGCCCATTCCCCAGGAACAGAAGAACGCCACCGTGCGCGCCGGGCTGGAGGGCGGCATCAACTGGTTCGATACGGCCGAGCTCTACGGCAACGGTGTCTCGGAGGCCTCGCTATCGGAAGCGCTGCAGGCCGCCGGCCGGCATGACGGGGAGGTGGTCGTCGCCACCAAGTGGTGGCCGCTCTTCCGCACCGCCGCCAACATCCCCCGCACCATCGATCAGCGCATCCAGTATCTGGATGGATACCGCATCGGGCTGTACATGGTGCACCAGCCCTTCGGCCTTTCCTCGCGCGAAGCGGAAATGGACGCCATGGCCGACCTGGTGGAAGCGGGCAAGATCCAGTCGGTGGGTGTCAGCAATTTCAGCCCCCGGCAGATGCGCCGGGCGCACGCCGCCCTGCAGCGCCGCGGCCTGCCCCTGGCCGCCAATCAGGTCGAATACAGCCTGCTGGATCGCCGCATCGAGACCAGCGGCATCCTGCAGACCGCGCAGGAGCTGGGCGTCACGATCATCGCCTATACCCCCTTGGCCTTTGGCCTGCTGACGGGCAAGTACCACAAACAGCCCCATCTTCTGAAATCCAAAATGCTCTACTGGCGTGCAAGACTGCAGCGAGGCGTGGAGAAGAGCCGCCGGCTGGTGGCAGCGCTGGAGCAGGTCGGCGCCGCACACAACGCCACTCCGGCCCAGGTGGCCTTGAACTGGCTGATCCACGTCCACGGCGAGACGGTCGTGACCATCCCCGGCGTGACCAACGCCTCCCAGGCGGCCGAAAATGCCGCCGCGATGAACTTCCGCCTGACCGCCGATCAGATGGCGCGGCTGGACCAGCTCTCACGCGAATTCAGATAGCGCCTATCTCTGGGAGTTGAAGGCGGCGCGCCCCTGCCTCACCGGACCTTGATCGACAAACTCACGTAGCAGAAATCTGTCGAGCCATAGCGCAGGGCCCAGGTGGTGGAGTACACGCCGGACGACCCCGGAGCGCGCATGTCTGTTACCAGCAGGGTGGTGGCGCCGGGGTCCACCCGCTCCTGCAGCCGGCTCACCGGCGAGATGTGCAGCTTCGATCCGCTGTAGTAGATGAACTCCACGCGCTCGGGGTCCCACAGCGCCATGCCGGTGTTCTGCACCTTCCAGGCCATGTCAAAGGCCTCGCGTGGAGCGAACTTGCTGCCGCTGGGCACCGCCTGCACCCGTACCCGGCATCGGAACGCCTCGGGCACGGACAGATCGTAGGTCGGCAGGGCGTCAGGCAATACGACGGTGACCTGAGCCAGGGGGGAGGGCGGGCGCGTGGGCGTGGCGGTATCGGCCGGCGTGGCGGACGCCGCGGGCGTGGCGGAGGGCGGGGGTGTGGCCGTGGGCGGCGCCAACAGGCTGTACGCCCCTGCGCAGCCCACCAACCCAAACGCCAATGCACTGAGCAGCAGAGCAAATCTCATGTGGCCTGCCTTTGAGAGGTTTCAGACTCGACTGTAGCCGCTTCCGGCCCGGCAGCCCGCGTCCATGGCGGGTTCCGGGCAAGATCGCGGCCGGAAGGGGTGGCGTCCGAGCCGGCGGTTCAGCGCGGCCCGGGTGGGGACCCGGCACCCCGATGGGGGCTCAGTCCTCAAGGATGAACGTGATCTTGAGCTGTACGCGGTACTCGCTCACCGCGCCGGTGGCATCGACCAGGACCTCCTGGTTCTCGATCCAGGCCGACTTGATATTCTTGATGGTCTTGTGGGCGCGGGCCACGCCCTGCTTGATGGCATCGTCGAAGCTCTTGCTGGAGGAGGCTTTGATCTCCGTGACTCGGGCTATGGACATGCTTGGCTCCTTTCTGGTGGAAGAACGGCTGAGGGCGTTGTGCACCAGCACCGCAGCGGCTCTCACGGCTTTCGGAACATCAGGCAATACATATTCCCCTTGGCGATTGCCTGCGTCTGCACCTCAAGCATACCATGGGGAAGCAAGTCCACGGGCGCCGCGAAGCGCTCGCCGTGCTCCGCCAACCATCTCCGGGCGCTCGGAGCCCACGAGAAGGACTCCATCATCTTGGCGCTCTCGTCAACCACCACCACCCGCGCCCCGGATCGCGCCACGCGTACCATTTCAGACAGGGCCTGGGCGCGGTCGTTGAACGCGTTGATGCCGCCCACGTGCAGGACTGCGTCGAACGACTCGTCGCGCAGCGGCAGGTCTTCGGCGTTGCCCAGGATCAACTCTGCCTCCCGCCTCCAGCGCCTCAGGTTGGACCGGCAGCGCTTCAGCATCCCCCACGAAAGATCCAGTCCAAAGTAGGCGGCCTGCGCCGGCAGGTAGCGCAGATTGGCCCCGGTGCCGATTGACACCTCCAGCACCCGGCTGCCGTCGCGCGCCTCCACCTGGCGCAAGAACTCGCCGCGGAAGCGCGCTTCGCCGCCGCCCGCCAGCAGCCCAAAGATCCCGATGGCCGCATCGTACACGCCGGCGATCCGGTCATAGAAGCGTTGATAGCGCTGGTTGAAGCCCGTGACCTGCGTTTCGTCGAACAGGACCGGGATGCCCTCGCGTATCGGAAATCTCCGCCCGGAGCGCACACCCACCAGCACCTGCTCGGGCCTTCCATTCGGCCCTTGCACCGAGTCCAGGCGCAAAGGTTCGTGCTCCCCAGGGCTGCACAACAGGTCGAGCGTTTGGGGTTTCATCGATTCTCCCTTCTCACCCAGCGCCACTCCCGCATCCCCAGCGCCGCACGTTCCCATGCCAACCCACCCAGGCCAGGCCGCGTTTGGAGAGCCGATCTTCGAAGGATTTCCAGAGCATCTGGCTGGCGCGCGGTCAGGTTCACACCGTCTTCGATCGTGACCGGGAAGCTCTCAGCGGGGATGTGTGTGGCAGTTTGCGGCGGCTCCGGGGTAAAGCTCGCCCCGGGCGCCGGTGTGGAACTTGCTCCCCCTGTGCTGCGCGCAGCAGCACACCACGCCAGCGGCATCAGGACGATCAGCGCTGGCCTCATGCTTCGCCTTGCCTGCGCGGGGTCCGCCCTTCGATCGCTCGCCGCCCGCGCGGTTCACCCCCTCCATTCTCGCGCATTCTGGGATCGAATACAACCACGGGGCCTGCCAGCCGCCGCGGGCGCCAACGGTCCGGGAGCCCCGCAGATGTGCCTCAGAAACGCCGGCTCGCCGCGGCCAGACCTTCCAGGCCGGCCGACTCAGCAGACTCTGCTGCTCAGGCCTGGCTGCCCGATCCGGCTGCGAGGGGGCGCCTTCTGGCGAACAGCGCGTTGTGGAGATGCTGCAGTTCGTGCAGGCAGCCCATCCATATCAGGATCGCCCCGAGCATCTCGAGGCTTTCCTCCAGTACCACCTCCACGTCGGCCGCGCTGCCTGGAAAGCTGGGGAGCCAGCTCACGTACTCGGCCAGCAGCGCTCCGCTAACGTACGCCAGCATGCCGCCGAGAATCCAGTTTCGCAGGGCGGGGCGGTCCCTGCGAAGCCGCACCAGGTAGTAAACGCAGGCGAGCAGGAAGGCGGCCGCGACCGGCGCGTAGTAGAACACCCATTTTTGCTGGCCGTGCGACCGGTTGTCAATCAACTCGTGCAGCTGGGCGGCCTCGTCCAGCGAGAGGAAGGCGAATGCCATCCCGAGAACCAGCCAGAACCCACGGCGGATCAGATTGCGCGCCGGCGGCTGCAGCCAATGATTGAGCAATGCCGTCAGGGACACCGCGCCCAGCAGCATGGTCGAGAACCACGCAGGCAGATTGGCCTCGCCGTCCAGCGAGACTCGCCGGACCACCCAGGCAGGGACACGCACATCTGCGAAGCGCTGCAGCAGCCCGGGTATCCAATCCAGCGCTACCAGCGCCAGTGCTCCCGCAACCAGCACCCAGAAGATGCGACGTATGGGAATCTCAAGTTGTGAAGTTGGGGTCATGGGGGAGGTCTCCGGGTGGCGGCTATGGGCGAGGCGGCCTGCGCCCAGGGGGTGGTCTGCACGCTCAATCCTGCCCCGGTCATCCGTCACACATCTTCAAACGCTATTGACGCGCCTGGCCCGTGGGCCAGGCCGTGGCCTGCCCAGTCACGAGGGATTATACGGCAGCCGGTTGGCGTGGACGCGGAAGCCGAGTCTTCATTGCGGCACGGTATCGCGGCCGGATGCGCGCCCGTCCCGCCCGTGCTGATCGCCCGCAAAAAATCAGGGGAGTGCAGACTAATTGAGGTCCGGGTCGCACATTGTATCCCCATTGTTGCATTCGAATTCAACAGCAGGGGTGGCCTGTCGCCGCCCGCCGGCTCAAACCCGGTGCAGGCAAGGCGACTGAAGCGGCGAGCCTGTCTCCGCCATGAGACGCCGAACGCCAGCAGACGCTACTGGACCCGGCCCTTGGCGCGGATCGCCGCGATCATAGATGACCCTTGCGCGCAAACCGTTCGATCAGGTCAACCGCCGTCCCGATCCCGTCCTCCGCTTGGATGCGCTGGCCCACCTCCGCCGCCGCAGTTGCGATGGCCTGGTTGCCCACTGCCTGCTGGATGGCGCCGGCCAGCTTGCGGGCCGTCAATCTCCTGCGCGGGATGGGCGCCGGACCCGCTCCCAGCTGCGCGGTGCGCCCGCCCCAGAAGAACTGGTCTCCAAACGAAGGCACGATCACGCTTGGGCGGCCGGCCCGCAATCCGGCCGCGGTGGTGCCGGCACCCCCGTGATGAATGACCGCCGCCACACG
>DATIPW010000046.1:0-1754 GCA_035471605.1 Anaerolineales bacterium
AGGACATGATCCGTCACAGCCAGGCCGTGCGCCGGGGAGCTCCCACGGCGTTCGTGATCGGGGACATGCCCTATATGAGCTACCAACCGTCGGTGGAGACAGCCATCCGCAACGCGGGCCGGTTCATGGCAGAGGCCGGCATGGATGCGATAAAGCTCGAGGGGGGAGCGGGCATGGCCGATCGCATCGCCGGCATCGTGGCAGCCGGCATCCCCGCCATCGGCCACCTGGGACTGACCCCGCAGTCCGTTTCGGCCCTCGGCGGCTACCGGCTGCAGGGCAAGTCGGCTGCGCTCGCCAGGCAGATCGTCGAGGATGCCCACGCCCTGCAGGAGGCGGGGGCTTTCATGATCCTGTTGGAAATGGTACCGGATCGCCTGTGCCAGCTGATCACCTCGCGCGCCCGGGGTTGCATCATCATGTCCCTGGGATCGGGCCCGCACGCGCACGGGCAACTTCTGATCTACCATGACATGTTCGGGCTCTATCCGCGCTTCAAGCCGCGCATGGCCAAGGTATTTGGCAACGCCGGCGAAGTGATCCTGGATGGGCTCAAGCGGTACCACAGCGAAGTCATCGGCCGGCAGTTCCCGCAGAAGGAGAACTGGTTCGGAATGCCAGACGCTGAATACGACGAACTCCTCAAGCTGTTGGGGTAGGCATTCCGGGCCGATACACGCATTCGGGAGGTCTCAAGATGGAACCGAAATACCGCAGGCTTTTGGAGATCCCTCCGGCCCGCTTGGGCCCGATCAACGAGGTGCTGCTGGACCCCAAGTCCGAGGTGATGCAGGCTTTCGTGGGCGTGGTCGACAAGTACGGTTCACCGGAAGCGATCAACAAGAAGCATCGCGAGGCGCGGCGCCTCTCCAATTTGCGCAGCAAAGTGGAGGCCACCCGGCCGGAGCACCTGAAAGACCTTGACTGGCTGCAGCAGCAAGTGGCTGCTGGCCGGTTTGTCTCGATCCGCGACTACCGGCGCCAGGTCCTGGGGGCGGCAGCAGACAAGCGGGCGTTTGCCGACGACTATGCGGTGACGCTGGAGGTCTCTGCCCTGCAATACTTTGAGTGGATCCGAGAAATGGCCGAGGCCGCTCTGGCGCGCCAGTCGCTGGTTCCAGGGCGCTTCATTGCCGTTCGCAAGATGAAGGAATCCGAGGCGGACGGCGACTTGCCGGCCATTGTGGCCGCCCTGGATCTGATCGGCGCCTCATTCGTCGAGACCTTGGACACCAAGGGAACCGACGGCTCGAATCCGCACCTGGCAGGACCCGAGACGATCACGGGGTATTTTGGCGGCATCGGCCAGCCCAATGAGCACGCCCTGCAGTGGCTGGATGAATTCCTCTACTACTACACCAACTACGGCGTGCAGCACGTCCTGAACTTCAACGCCGGCACGATCCTGCTGGGATTCCTGCTTCACCGTCTTGGCGTGGATATCCAGTTCAAGATATCAGTCTTCTTTGGCAGCGACAATCCCTATCACGCCCTTTGGATCATGCTGGCGGCCAAGTTGTTCAGCCGCGAGGATGGCAGCACGCCCCTGATTGGATTCAATTGGTCCAACTCCATCAACAACCAGACGATGGAGCTGACCGCGCAGTTTCGCAGGGCGCTGGGTTTCGAGCCTGTCGTGCGATTCGAGCACCACATCGTCGAAACCTGGAAGTCCATCGTCAAACAGCCCTACGACCGGCGGGCCGAGTTGGTCGAGATCGCCGGCCACGTGGCGAACATTTCCGCCAAGCACG
>DATIPW010000047.1:0-6876 GCA_035471605.1 Anaerolineales bacterium
ATCCTGCGGCAAATGCGGCCTTGTTTGACGCACCCACCCCCCGGTGCTAGAATGACGCAAGACTATCCAAGTGGGGAGGACCGTATTGGATTACCTGCAACTCCTCGAGAATCAGATCGATATCACCAGATTGCCGTTTAGCGATAGGGGGTCACGTCTCCTGCTCTCCCAAAATCGGGACAAATGTGAACTGTACGTTCGATTGGTGGAGCGCCTGACGAGCGTCGATCCGGCCCCTGAGTCCTATTTGGCCCGTCCTCCCTTTGTTGACCGCATCACGCTGATCGACGCGAATTCAACCCCACTGGACTTCTCGGTAACATCGGCGCCGCATCAGCTCCAGTTCCATACGCGGCTGGGGGATTTCGCGGTGGTGTTTCAGGACGTGAAGACTCTCTCCTGGCGACTGCCAGACCACACGCCGGCGGGTTTGCGCTTTCATGTTGCCCCCCAGTATTGGCGTCAAAGCGCTGACGGCGGAGTATTCCGATCGATTCGTAATCTCAGCTACCGGACGAACGGGGATGTGATCAGGAATCGCATCACGCCTCTTGAGACTGGGTACGAAGTCGAACTCATCGCCCTGGCCCCGCACGATTCAACGGTCACACTCTCCGTGTACCCCGAGCACGGCGAGAGCGGTCCCATACAGCCTTTCTCCATGTCCCTGCTGCATGCTGAGGGCCGCTGGTCAGAGTGGTTTGACCGGGTGCCGAAGGTTGCGGATCGCTATGCCAGCACCTATGCGCTTGCCTGGTGGGTAATGGCGAACAACATCGTTAGCCCCCAGGGCAATGTCCTGTACGAATCGATGTCGCCGTCCAAGGTCAACTATGTCGGTCTGTGGCTCTGGGATAACGCGTTTCATTCGCTTGCCTACAGGCATGTGGATGCCACTCTTGCTCGTGACCAGATACTTGGCATGCTGGCGCACCAACTTCCGAACGGCATGCTGCCGGATGCCGTCTATGATGAGGGCATCGTCTCGTCTATTGATCATCCCATAGTGGGTCAGGTCACCAAGCCCCCGCTGTTGGCCTGGGCGGCTCTGAAGCTACACACGGCCGATCCGGACATTGAGTTCCTCCAACGCATCTACATGCCTCTCGTTCTCTCAAACGCCTGGTGGTTGCATATGAATGATGACGACGGCGACGGCCTGGCTCAATACAATCATCCCTACTCCTCGGGTCTCGATGACAGTCCCTTGTGGGATAGCGGTATGCCGGTCGAATCACCTGACCTCAATACCTACCTGTGCGTGCAGATGAAGTCCCTGGCGGCCCTCGCGGAGCACCTCGGCATGGATGCCGAGGCTCGCATGTGGCGCAAACGCGCGTCTGCCATTGCCCGCCGCATGATCGAAGATCTATGGGATGACCAGACCGGTATCTTCTGGGCACGGGGAGAGGCTGGGCCAGTCAAGGTCTTGACGCCCTTTGGCCTCTACCCGCTGTGGACCGGTGAAATGCCGGAGCGCATACGTGCCAGGCTCATCGAGCACCTCATCAATCCTGAGGAATTCTGGGGCAGATACCTGATTCCCACGGTGGCTCGCAATGATCCACGCTACAGTCCAAGCACGATGTGGCGCGGCCCCGTATGGGCCAATATCAACTATTTCTTTGTGGAAGCCCTGGATCAGCTCGGAGAGGTCGACCTTGCAGATCGATTGCGCGAGGCCACCCTCGCCCTGATCATGGAACATCCGAACCTGGGGGAGTACTACGACTCAGAAAACGGCGAGATTCCGCAGAGTGCCGCGCTAGCATTCGGATGGACAGCCTCTGTCTTCATAGATTTGGCGATTCAGGCCACCCGCCGGGCGCAGGATCAGGAGCGCTAGTTGACCCATCTCGAAGTCCCCGAGCCTGCGATTTCCCCTCGGACCGAGGCAGCGCCCCCCCCGCGCTCCGACGAGGGATGCGAATCTATCTCGGCAGATGCCCTGGCGGCCAGGACTCCGATCATAGCCTCCAACCGCGGTCCGGTCACGTTCCGGCTGGATGGGAATGGGAATCGCGAGACTCAGCGCGGCGGCGGCGGGCTTGTCACGGCGCTCATGGGCGTCGTGCAGCAGACCCAGGTGCGCTGGATCTCCTGCGCGCAGACCCCGGAAGATCGGGAGTGGGGGCAGGGGCTGGTTGAGATCGGGGAAAACGGGCAGCAGGCCTTCCTGGAGTTTGTCAAGCCCTCGCTCGAGGAGTACCAGGGCTTCTACCACACCATTGCCAATCCCCTGTTATGGTTCCTTCAGCATTCCATGTGGGACATGTTCCGTGAGCCCACCATAGACCGCGTGATCCTGAAGAAGTGGGAGGAAGGCTACGTTCCTGTCAACATGCTCTTTGCGGAGGCCATCAGCAAACAGATTCAGGCTGCGCCGACGCCGGCGCTTGTCATGCTGCAGGACTATCATCTGTACCTGACCCCTGGGTACATCCGCAGAAAGCTGCGCCCGCGCGCCCGCTACGCTCTCACGCACTTCATCCACATCCCGTGGCCCGGCTCAGAGGACTGGAAATTCCTACCGCCCTGGATGCGCACCCCGATTCTGGAAAGCTTGTGCGCAGTGGACCTGCTCGGTTTCCAGACGCGGGAGGACGGTCTCAATTTCCTGCGAACGTGCGAATCCCTGCTCCCACGCGCTCACGTGAGCTACAAGCACGGACGGGTCTGGTACCGGAATCACGCTACCCACGTTCGCGAGTTTCCGATCTCGATCGATGTCCGCGGCATGCGCGCGCTGGCCGATGGCCCAGAGGTCGAGCGCTATCGCCAGGAGTTGGAGCGAAGCCAGCGGGATCGAAAGCTCATTCTTCGCATTGATCGGATGGAGCCCACCAAGAACATCGTGCGGGGCTTCCAGGCATATGACGACCTGTTGGAACATCACCCGGAGCATCGGGGTAACGTCCGGTTCCTCGCCTTGCTGGTTCCCTCGCGCCTGAAGGTGCGGGAATACGGAACCTATCTGGATGAGGTCATGGCAGCCGCCGGCCGTGTCAACGCAAGATACGGCGACGCGGAGTGGGAGCCGATCCGCATCCTGGTTGGCGAGGAGTACCCTCGCGCTGTTGCCGGTCTGCAGATCTATGACGTCCTCCTGGTCAACTCCATTGCGGACGGCATGAATCTCGTCGCCAAGGAAGGTCCGATCGTGAATCGCAAAGCCGGAGTTCTGGTCCTCTCGGAACACACTGGCGCACATGAGCAGCTGGAGCCTGGGGCCCTGACGGTGTCGCCGCTCGATGTCTACGGCACCGCCGAGGCCCTGCATGCTGCTCTGACCATGTCGCAGGTGGAGCGCGAAGTGCGCGCGGGACGCCTGCGGAGTCTGATTGAGCAGGGGGATATCGCGAGTTGGCTGTGTGCCCAGTTGCAGGCCGTTGCGGAGTTGGGATTGTAGTGGGCGACGGACTTTCCCGGGTTGGAATTCTTCACTACTCCGCGCCTCCCGTGGTCGGCGGCGTCGAGAACATCATGCGCGTTCATGCCCGCTTGCTTGCCGCCGCAGGATATTCCACCACAGTGATTGCCGGAGAGGCTGAGGCCGAAGCCATGCCTCCTGACGTCAATCTTCTACGAATCCCGGAGCTGAGTTCTGCGCATCCGCGCATTGTAGAGCTCGGCGCGCAGCTTGCCCAGGATATCCTGCCCTCCGGATTTGAAGCCGCCGTGCAGGAGATCGAGCGTCTGCTACTGCCCGCACTGGGGGCGTTGGATGTGCTGATCGTGCACAACGTGTTTACCAAGCATTTCAACATGCCGCTCACCGTGGCGCTGCATCGACTGCTGGAAACGCGCCGGATTGGGCGCTGTATCGCCTGGTGCCACGATTTCACGTGGACAAGCCCGGGCTCGCGCTCGAAAGTGTTTCCCGGCTATCCGTGGGACCTGCTTCGCACGCGCTTTCCCGAGGCAACCTACGTCACAATATCCGATAGGCGTCGGCAAGAACTGGCCGACCTGTTCGGCTGCACCGCTGATCAGATCCGCGTTGTTCATTCAGGGATCGACGCGCCCGAACTGCTGGGTCTGTCTCCAGAGGGAGCAGCGCTCGCCGCACGGTTGAGGATGTGGCACGGCGACGTGACCATGATCATGCCCGTCAGGGTCACGCAGGCCAAGAACATTGAGCTGGCTATCCGTGTCACTGCAGCTCTCAAGGGGCGCGGCATCCGGGCGAGGATGGTCGTGACCGGGCCGCCCGATCCTCACGACGCCAGCAATTTGAGCTATTTTGAGAGTTTGGTGGATCTCCGTGAACGTCTGCGGGTCACGGACGAGTTTCGCTTCGTATATCAAAGCGGTGCCTCCATCCGGCAACCGCTTGTCCTAGAAGCGCCCGTCCTGGCCGAACTGATGCGCATCAGCGACGCTCTCTTCATGCCGAGCCTGCGTGAGGGGTTCGGCATGCCGGTTCTCGAGGCGGGCCTGCTGGGCCTCCCGGTGTTCTGCTCGGATGCCGTCCCCGCCGCTGCCGAACTCGCCGCCAGCGAGGTGGTGACCTTCTCATCACAGGCCTCACCGGAACACATCGCTGACTTGATTTTGGAATGGCTCAAGCCGAACGGGCCGGTGCGCTGGCGGCACCGCGTGGCAGCCGACCTGACTTGGGAGCGCATTTTTCACCGGGATATTGTTCCGCTGATCGGAAGGACTCCCGGGTGAGTTCGCAGGGAGCCCAGGCAATGCAACAGTGGGCGCGAAGCCAGTCGGCGCTCTGGCTATTCCTGGACTACGATGGCACGCTGGCAGAATTCGCGCCAGATCCCGGGCACGCGCAGCCCGACTCCCGGGTCGTAGACTTGCTGACTCGGCTGGCAAAGGCTCGCCGGCCCGTCCGCCGTGTGGCGGTTCTCAGCGGCCGAGCATTGACAAGTCTGCGAACCCTCCTGCCTGTGGAGGGCATCTTCCTCGCCGGCGTGTACGGTCTGGAGATTCTGACCCCGGAGGGGGAGACCATCCGGCAGATTGATGCAAAGAATCTCGAGGCGGCGCTGTCTGCGATGCGGTCTCGCTGGCAGGCCATTATAGGTGCCCGCCCTGGATTCTTCCTCGAGGACAAGGGCCTGAGTCTGGCCTTGCACGCGCGTTGGGCAAGCGAGCCAGATGCGCTGGATGTGCTGGAGCAAGCGCGCAAGGCCGTCAACAGCGTGCCCGGTGGAAACCACCTGGGCGTACTCGGCGGGCATCGCTTCCTGGAGGTGGTGCCGCCCATGGCCGGCAAAGGTGAGGCGGTCAATCTCCTGCTTCGGAAATTCCCCCTGCCCGATTCCCGCCCCCTCTACTTTGGCGATGATGATAAGGACGAGGCGGCTTTCCCCGTGGTCCATGCCAACGGCGGCATGGCTGTCAAGATCATGCAGCCCGCGCAGGCTTCGCAACCCACCACAGCCGATCTGCGCCTTCCATCGCCGGCCCATGCTCTGGATTGGCTCGAGAGTATTGCGTGACGCGCTGGTGTCCTGGCACTTCGAATGCAGCGATTGCAGGCGGTCGTCGCAAGGAAGTGGGCATCGGTGCCGCCTGTGGCGTTTTGCCCAGATTGGCTTCGGTGGAAATTTCCTGCTCCCGCTGCGGAAGCTGCGCCTGCCGAAATCCCATCTTCCTGGCCATCTGACATCTGATTTTGCGATCTCATTCGATGTACGGAATTGAGGCATCTGGATCGAACGCCGAAACGGCGGGCCCTACGTTCATCACAGCCTGCTTTCCCGGACAGCCTGGAGTGTGCGCCCAGCACGCAAGTCGCTTGTCTAAGCCATCCATCTTGGTGGCTTGTCGCCGAAACGCACCACTTTGCGCGGCCGGAGGGTCTTCGCCACAGCAAGGGCTGGATCTCCCCAGCCAGTCCACCGCCCCCGTCCATGGGCCGAGGTGACTGTGTCCCATAGATCTCGTGCCAATCTGCTCGTCGTTCGCCAGCCGCCAATCCGATGGTGGGTTCAGGTCCGGTGGCATACCCATGCGGTGGCTGCAAACAGGTAGGTGCCGGCGATAGCAATCCCCGGACTATTTCGTCTGGTAATGAGGGCAACCAGCCGGCAAGACGGTCGCGATAGGAAAATGGGGTATGCTTGTCAGGAGCAGTTCAAGCACGGAAGCAGCAATTACGCCCAATTCGACGAGGGGAGCATGAATACAGTTCACGGGCGCAACCATCTTCTGAATGGATGCCAGATTGGCGTCGGCTCCGTCAGCCTGATCGAGAACAAGACGTTCTGGGATTTTGAGAGCACGCGAATGGCACAGGGTCACGTGTGTCCGGATCCCCTGGTTTGGCTCAACTCCATGCCCCAAACGGGGCCGGGTGATGCGGTGGTGACGGAAGCCTCCTGCAACCAGGCGTTTGTAGGCAACCTGCTGCGCCCAAGAGGTCGATGAAAAGAACTGCCAAAATCGTCATCATTATGGCGAAGCGGCCACGTGCGCCGCGTTCAAGAATCGACGGCCATGTTTCTGGAACCGGCGCCGATCTCGGCAAGTATCCTTCAGAAATCCACTCGATCTTAGACGGTGTTTCCAGGCAGGGCGGTGGTAAGCAGGGCAACAGGGCCGTCGTCTATCCAATGAACGCTTGGTCGAGTAGTAGTCCGTTGACACCTCAGGAGTGCGTCATGCCCGGTCGCACTGCTCACGGGGCAGGAGGACCACATCGAGCGCAGAGCTCTTCCAGCCGACTTGCCCGAAATCGTATTCACGCATTGTGTGATGGGAAGACAACTCCGGACGCCTGCAGACGGTGGACGGAGGATTCGGCAACGCCTTGGGAGCCCGGCAACGATCATCCGCGGCGGCTTGTCCATGCCGAATTGGCCTCGGCCCTGGCATTCGTCATGCGTGTCTGCGGGGCTACCAGGTATCAGGACC
>DATIPW010000048.1:0-1627 GCA_035471605.1 Anaerolineales bacterium
AGACCTTTGAGGCGGACTTCTTGAAGCTCAAGCAGCTGCTGGAGGCCTGATCGCCGGGGCAGTGGCCCTCGGTTCTGCATCACGCACGAAATGGCTGGGAGCCTGGTTGCCCCCAGCCATTCTTTCTATGCGCGCGACGGCTGCCCCCACCCACCCCTTCCGCCGGGCAGTCATCCGCCGGGCGGCGCGCTCGACGGCCGCGAGGTGACCGAACGGCTCCTGCGCCGTCCAGAAAGCTGCTCAGCGCGTTCGGGAATCGTAAAGCGGCTGACCACCAACGAATCCAGCAGCCGGGGCCACAGCCGGTTGAGCCAGATGGCCACCTGCCACTGCCAGGGAATGACCCATTCGGGACGCGGCCGGCGCGCCAGCTCAACCACGGCCCTGCCGACCTGCTCAGGGGTGAGCCGCATGAAGCCAGGCGTGGTGACTCCGGTCTTTCGCCGAATGCCGGCGTGCCGGCTGAACTCGCTTGCGGCCCCGCCGGGATACAGGCAGCACACGTGAATTCCCCAGGGGGCCACCTCGCGTCGCAGCGCCTCAGAGAAACCGTGCACCCCGTGTTTGGAGGCGGCGTAGATGGTGTACGTGGGCATGCCCACCAGGCCCGCCACCGAGCACATGTTGATGATCGTCCCGGACCGCTGCCGCATCATGATCGGCAGCACCTGGCGCGTCATCTGGATCAGAGCCAGCAGGTTGATATCGATTTGGCCCCGGATGTCTTCGGCCGGATCGAGTTTCTCGAGCCAATCCAGCCGTCCATAGCCGGCATTGTTGACCAGCACATCCACGCCGCCCCAGGCCCGCCGGGTTTGCTCCACAACCCGTTTCACGTCCCCCAGCTTTGACAAGTCGGCTCGCAGCGGCAGGCACTCGGAGCCCGTGCCCAAGCTCTCGATCTCCTTGGCCAGTTTCTTGAGCCTCTCCAGCCGCCGCGCGGTCAGCACCAGTCGGGTACCCAGCCTCCCGAACTGGCGCGCCGCGGCCTCCCCCAGGCCCGAGGAAGCTCCGGTCACGATCACGATCTTTCCGCGCATCAAAGGGGGAGCCCTGTGGGCAGCGCAGGCTCCGCGTCGCCCGGGATGGCAAGTGGTCCATCTTGGCGGCCGAGGCGCGGCCTGCGGCCCGGCTGCAGGCCAACCAGGAATGCGTCCACAGTTGACCAGAACTGCGCATTGAGCTCCTCGAAGGTGAACGCCCGTGGGGGCTGATGAAAGGGAAATGTCAGCTCGAACACCTGCGAGTTCGCGAAGTGGCGCTCCAGTTCGGCGCGCGTGGTCTGGTAGTCCAGCAGGGGATCGCGCACGGACATCGCAAAGTAGCACGGGGTGTCATGCCGGCTGGGCGGCGGGGAAAACTCCGCGTTCAGGATCTCATCCAGCTCGCAGGCAATGATTTCCACCAGGCCTGGCGACATCCGGCCAAGCTTCTGCTCCAGCTGGCGCGTGTTTTCCACCTTTCCCACCAGGTGAATCAGCTCTGCCATGCCGCGCCGGCCGGCCGTGAGGCGCATGCTGTCCACCAGGAAGGTTCGGGCCGTCTCGCTCTTGAGCAGCCGGTTGAGGGCGGCCGCGGCACGCCGCCGGGCGCGGCTCAGGCGCAGCGCGCGCGAGGTCAGGCACGG
>DATIPW010000049.1:0-1995 GCA_035471605.1 Anaerolineales bacterium
GCTGCACGGCGCCAGCCTGGCGGCCTGGGCGCTGGCGCCTTCGGTTCCCATCCTGCTGCTGATCATCGCACCGGCGGCGTTCTCCGGCGGCATGCTGAACACTCTGCTTGCCTCGACGCTGACCAAGGCCGTCGACCCAACCGAGACGGGGGGCATCCTGGGATTCTCGTCGGCGATCGAGAGCGCGACCCGGGTCATTGCCCCCATCAGCGGCGGCGCCCTGCTGCAGCAACTGGGGCCATGGGCGCCAGGAACGTTCGGAGCGCTCTTGATGGGCGGGCTGCTGGCGTATGTTCGGACGGCGATCTACAACCATGAAATCGCACAATCGCTCCGGAACGAGGGGGCCGGCAACTGAATCGCCCCTGCCGGCGACTTTGGGGGCAGATGCCGCAGGGCCCAGATGGAGAAACCATGCTACTCAAGGACGCGCTGCGCTATGAGCTGCCACCCGAGGGAATCAGCCTGTTGGGATACATCGTCCGGCGGATGCACAAGACCGAGATGCTTGTGGGAGTGCCATCGCTGATCGCGGCGGGGAAAAGCGCGGAGGCACTTAGGCAGATCGCAGGCTACGCAGCCGCCGCGTCGACATCCTTCGGCCGGGCCTTCTACCAGCCCAGCTTCAACGCCGAGGGCGAGGAAGTTGCAGAGACGGATCCGGTCAGCGGGGCCTTGGTCAGGGCAAAACTGGAATCCAAGGTGCCGCACATTCTGGTCTCGCTAGCGGTGGAGATGCCGGACGGAAGCACGTTTTCAGGTCGGGAGGAAATCACGGGCACGACCGTGGGCCTGCGCGGGCTGGGAATGCCAGCCCCGTCGCAACTGCACTATCAGAGCGGACAATACGACGCCAGGCTGGTGGGCACCATCACCAGCGAACTCGTGCTTTCCCTGCTGGGAAGAACGCGCATTCGGGCATATGGGCGCCTGCAGATCAGCGATTCAGAGGGCAATACGGGGACGCTGAGGGTGGAGCGCGCCGGCACGGTCGAGATAGACGTCACAGAATCACGGCAAGTGGGTGGGCAGACTTAATCCGGTGACCGGCAGGGATGCCAGGCAGACCCGGCTTGGGAAAGGATCTTCTTTTCAGCCGCTGAAACCCGGGCGATTGATGCCGGCATCCGGAAATCGACCCAGGGCAGGCAATCCGTTCTCTGCTGGGTCTGCTCCCCCTCGAGGTGGGAATCTTTTTCGTGTTAATGGTGACGTCGCGGGGCGTTGCTGTGAGACGTGCGCTGGCGCCTGCAGGTCAGGGACTGCTGTCGAAGGGATCGAGGCCCCTGTGCACGCTCACCACCCAGCGGCTCTGCCCGAAAAAAAAAGGAGCCGCCCAACTGGCGGCCTTCCGAGTGAGCGCGGAGAGATTCGAACTCTCAACCAATGGCTTAAAAGGCCACTGCTCTGCCGTTGAGCTACGCGCCCGGACCTTCAAGAGGCGGATTGCATTCTAACATGCAGGGATAGCGTGGTCAACGCGGGGCGATTCTCTTGGACTTGGCAACAAGACAGGAGAATTGCCATGCCACAAACCCAGAATGACCAATGGACTATTACAAAAACGGGGGCGCATCTAGAGAGCTGGCTCGAAGCCTTCCTCGTGGACAGGAAGGCACAGAACCTAGCCGCAGGGACGTTGTACTTCTACACCAAGAAGCTCGCCCTGTTCATACAGTTTTGCCAAGGCCAGGCTATAAGCACGGTCGAGCACATCACGCCGGACAGCATACGGCGCTATTTGTTCTGGCTCGAAGAGACGCGACACAACCCTGGCGGAATTCACGATTGCTATCGTGCCCTCAAGACTTTCCTCCTGTGGTACGAGGACGAAGCTGAACCGGAGAACTGGCGGAATCCGATTCGCCGGGTGAGAGCTCCCCGCCTTGCGCTAGAGCCACTTGCCCCAGTGTTGCTCGAAGCCGTGTCAAGACTGCTCAGCACGTGTGAGGCCGACTTCCACGGCCTGCGCGACAGGGCCATCATTCTGACTCT
>DATIPW010000050.1:0-5125 GCA_035471605.1 Anaerolineales bacterium
ACTTGTTCACGTTGTGAAGGCAGAACAAGCAGGCTGAATCCCGCCAAGCACGCCAGGGACAGCAGCACGACTCCTCCCAGGATTCCGGCCGCCAGACGGAAAGTGTGATTACTGGAATCGTCAGCAAAAGGCGATTCAGGATTCGGAACGCGGTCTGGTATCACGCTGCATCCCCAACATCATGGACTTGGATCGAAGCGCATCCGTCACCTGCCTGCCTGATTGACTGCAGTGACCTGATTATGCCACAACCTTCAGAATGACCATCGGGATCAGCCATTGATCCACGTCTTCCACCAACCTACTCCTGGCCTCGATAGCTTCACCCTTGCCAATTGGGATGGCATTGAGCATACTTAGGATGCTGGGCCGGCCCGGTGCAGACCTCTGGATCCGAGCGCCACGTCAATTTGAGTGTCGGGCGGCACGCGGGGCGCGCCGATTGAGCAACCAGCAAGAACCGATGCTTCGGCCGCGCATAGTATAATTTCCTGAAGATTCCCTCGGAGGCGCGATGAGTCAAAAGAAGATCCGGGTGCTGGTTGCCAAGCCCGGCCTGGATGGACATGACCGCGGCGCCAAGGTTGTGGCGCGCGCCTTGCGCGACGCGGGCATGGAGGTAATCTACACCGGCTTGCGCCAGACCCCCGAGATGATTGCTCAAGCTGCGCTGGAGGAAGATGTGGACGTCGTGGGGCTTTCGGTCCTTTCGGGAGCGCACATGGCCCTGACGCCGCGCATAGTGGAACTCCTGCGGGCAAACGGCCAGGCGGATGTTCATGTTTTCATCGGAGGGATCGTTCCAGACGAGGATATCCCGCGCCTGAAGCAGCTGGGAATCAGGGAAGTATACGGGCCGGGAGCATCCACCGAGGACATTGTCAGGGACATCCGCAGTGCAGCAGCAAAGCGCGCGACGTAGTCCACGCGATCACCCCCAGCCAAGCCCCAGAGACGGACTCAAGTGCGCCGAGGCTGTCCACATGCCGCCAAGCTAGCATGATGCTTGTCGACGGTGTCCTCACGGGCGACCGCCTGGCACTGGCCAGGCTGCTTACGCAAGTGGAGAACAACACAGAGGACGGCCGTGCTGCTCTTAGCCGGCTGTTCCCTCAGACGGGCAATGCCCATCTGATCGGCATTACCGGGGCGCCGGGAACCGGGAAATCAACCCTGGTCAACCAGCTCGCGCTCCGTTTTCGCAAGGACAACCAACGCGTTGCGATCGTGGCCGTTGATCCATCCAGCCCATTCACGGGTGGAGCCGTTCTCGGCGACCGTGTGCGCATGAAGGATCTTGGGGCGGATCCCGACGTGTTCATACGATCCATGGCCTCCCGCGGCGCGTTGGGGGGAATTGCGCGCGCAACAGCTGGGGTGGTGCAGGTCTTCGATGCCGCCAGCTACCAGATCATCCTGATCGAAACGGTTGGGGCCGGGCAGGGCGAGGTCGACGTAGCGCGATTGGCGCATACCACGCTTGTTGTTGAGGCGCCGGGCTTTGGGGATGAGATCCAAGCCATAAAGGCCGGCATCCTCGAAATCGCCGACATACTGGTGATCAACAAGGCAGACAGGCCCGGTGTGGAAAGCACAGAGAAGGCGCTGCAATCAGCGCTGGACCTGGCGCAGCCAAACGAGCGCGAATACGCCCACCACGGCGATCCGCTGGATCACCGGCCGCCTGCAAAGCCAGCCGGGCAACATTGGCTCACGCCCATTCAACGAACGATCGCCACGGACGGTACCGGAATAGAGGAACTGGCAGCCAGCATCAGGAAGCACGCGGACTACTTGCGCTTGGCGGGCCTATGGGCCGGACGCGAGCAAGCGCGGCTCCTATCCGAGTTGGAGGCGCGAGTAGACGAGCTGTTGCTGGATCGTTTCCACGCTGGCTTGCCGCACGGGCGCTACAATGAGGTGGTGCAGCAGGTGGTCGAAAGGCAGATTTCGCCCGGCGATGCGGCCAAGAAGCTCGTTGACTGGGAAAATCCGGCCGATAATCCAGGCAACGCGCGCGGCAGGGACAGGTGATACTGGGACAACGCGTACGGCTGAGGGCCATGGAGCCCACCGACCTGCGGCAATTCCAGGATTGGCTGAACGATCCCGAGGTTGCCGAAGGGCTGGCGCGCTATCTGCCCCTCTCCGCGGCGGACGAGGAGAAATGGCTTGTCGGCGTAATGGAAGGACTGCCCGAGGAAAGGCCACTGGCGATCGAGATCCGCCAGGGCGACGCCTGGCAACTGGCGGGAAACGCGGGGTTGTTTAACCTGCAATGGACAAATCGAAGCGCCGAGTTCGGCATCTTCCTCGGCGACAAGTCCAAGTGGAATCAAGGTTACGGGACGGAGGTTCTTCAGTTGTTCCTTCAGCACGCCTTTGACACACTCAACCTCCATCGCATCCACTTGCGCGTCTTTGCGAACAACCCGCGTGCCCGGCGTTCGTACGAGAAGGCGGGATTCGTCATGGAAGGCACTTTGCGTCAGGCCTTGTACCGGCACGGGCGCTACGTTGATGTCCACGTCATGAGTATTCTTCGCTCCGAGTGGAACATCCCCCGGGAGGGACAATGACGACTCACTCGCATCCGCATGAAATGAGGGTATATGGCGAAATAAAGCTCTTTGCCGGGAGCGGTTCGCCTGAACTTTCAGCCAAGATTGCCGCGTACCTCGAGTCGACACTTTGCGAGCGCGAGCTGGTGGAATTCCCCAACGACAATCTCTTCGTCCGCCTCAAACACAGCGTGCGCGGGCAGGATGTCTACGTCATCCAACAGACAGCCACTTCCGTCCACCGCAATCTGATGGAACTCCTGATCACGTTGCAGACCCTGCGCCTGGACTCGGCTGCGCGCATCACGGCGGTGATTCCCTACTTGTGCTACGGACGTTCAGACAAGAAGGATCAGCCACGGGTGCCGATCACAAGCAGGCTCGTGGCGGACATGATTGAGGTGGCCGGGGCAGACCGTTATATGACGATGGATCCGCATGCAGGTCAGATCCAGGGCTTCTTCTCAATTCCAGGAGACGTTCTCACGGCGTCACGACTGATCGTCGAAGAAATCCGCTCCACACTTCTCCCCGGACTGCGTGATCCGGTCGTCATCGCCACAGATCTGGGATTCGCCAAGAAGGCGCGCAACTACGCGGCCGACCTTGGAATGCCCGTGGCATTCATCGAAAAGAGGCGCGCCGGGAACGATTCCCGCAGCGAAGCCCTGTCGTTGATTGGCGATGTGCGCGGCAGTGACGTGATTGTCGTGGACGATGAGGTCGACACCGGCGGCTCCATTATCCAGGCCATAAGGGTTGCCAAGGAAAAGGGTGCAAGAGACATCTACCTTGCCTTCGTGCACGCTATCTTCTCTGCCGACGCCGCACAGAATCTCGCGGCCTTGCCGCTGAAGCGCATCATAACCACAGACACGGTCCCCATCTCCGGGGACAAGCTGCGTGTGCTGCAGGACCGCCTGACCGTTCTTTCGGTGAGCTCTCTGCTCGGAGAGGTGATCCGGCGTGCCCATGAGGGACGCAGCGTCGGCGAGATGTTTAATGAGTAGTCTCCTCCCATGACCCTGCCAAATGGCAGAGCCCTGCCTGCAGGGTACGGCCCAGACTGACAGACTACGGCAGTGCCAGAATTGCCGGAAGTCGAAACTATCGCTCGATCCTTGGGCCCGGCATTGATCGGCCGGCTCATACTCAACGCGGATGTCCGCTGGTCCCGCACCATAGCTGATCCCTCCGCGCCCAGGTTCAAGCGTCAGATACGTGGGCAGATCATTCAGAAGGTGGAACGGCGCGCCAAGTTCTTGCACCTCCAACTCTCCGGCTCGCACCTGCTGATCCACCTGCGCATGAGCGGAGATCTACACATGCGGGAGCGGAATGCCAGGGCGGGCAAGCACGATCGCCTGATTCTGCTTCTTTCCGAGGCACTCTCGGACGAAAGCTCCACGGTGCCCGTTGATCCACGCAACGAGGCCGCCTGCTTGGTCTTCTCAGACCCGCGCAAGTTCGGAAGGGTGTGGCTCACAGATCGGGTTGAGACGGTCACCAGCCGCCTTGGCCCGGAACCTTTGGGGAGCGCGTTCACGCCATCGATGCTCCATCAGCGCCTTCACCGACACCACCGGCGCCTGAAGCCGCTGCTTCTTGACCAGACATTTCTTGCCGGCTTGGGCAACATATATGCAGATGAAGCGCTCCACGTGGCCAAGCTCCACCCGGTGAAATTGTCGCACACGGTTACCCGGCCACAGGCCCATCGCCTGCATGCCGCCATCCGCTCTGTACTGCATGAGGGCATCCGGCGCAACGGCGCCAGCATCGACTGGGTGTACAGGGGAGGGCAGTTTCAAAACCATTTCCGGGTGTACGGTCGCCAGGGAGAGGCCTGCCCTGTTTGCGGGACCCTCATCAGCAGGATTGTGGTCGCTCAACGAGGCACGCATCTGTGCCCGCATTGCCAGAGGTTGTGATTGTGCTGGGTCAATGTCCTGTCACCCATGGCTATCGGCCTGTAAACCGCTTGCCCGGACACCTGCTTCAGCCCTACAGCGCCGAACCATGGAGAGTCGAGCGTTCACCAGCGAAGCCGCGAGCGGTGCTCGTTCAGCTGCGGCAATCGGTACGGCGGCGGTCCCACCACGGAGCCCGGCGGATCGAATCCTTGCCATGCTGCCGACGCCCGCGGGCAGGCCTGCTGGCAGCCAGGAGCGTTGGGTGCCGCCAAGGCTTCCGTGGGACCCAACTGCGTTCAGCGTCTCGGAATAATCTCAGAATGCTGGCGTGGCGACGAACCCAAAGTTGCGCCGTGTCCTATGCGTTGCCGGCGGGCATGAATAGACGTGGTGCACGCCAGCCTGGTTCGTACCCCACCCGAGACCGGACTCTTCGCGAGTTCTGATTGCACCAGGAGGTCCTACATATGTCTGGCCTGTCAATCGAGGCGTTTGCCGAATGGCTGGAATCCTACGGGCGCGCAAGCCGAGAAGATGATGCGGCTGCATCTGCGGCGCTCTTCGCCGACGACGCTGAGTACTACGAGAGTCCGTTCCATGCGGCAGTTGCCGGTCGCGCCGCGATCCTCAAGTACTGGGAGGAGGGTGCCG
>DATIPW010000051.1:0-5631 GCA_035471605.1 Anaerolineales bacterium
AGTCGCCCCGGGATCTTTTCAGGTCAGAACCGCCATGGCGCTGCGTTCCATCCATCCTGCTGCGCCGCTTCGGGAGCCCCGTCACAATCGTGCCCGGCTTGATCTGCAAGGGGCCCGGGGAGCTGGGTTTTCGGCCCCCCCAGCCACGCCATCCACCAAGTATTGGAGGTAACGATGCGCTTCTGGATTGTACTGTCTCTTGCGCTTGCAACCGCCCTCTCAGCCTGCCAACCCAGCGCTGGCGGGGAGGCTGGAGCTGCGCCCGGCGGGTACTTCACGATGGACGTGCAGGAGCTCCACGCGCAGCTGCAGAGCAAGGACTTCGTATTCGTGAATGTCCACATCCCCTTCGAGGGCGATATCGCCGGAACCGATCTCTCCATCCCTTATGACGAGATCACCCAGTCCCAGAACCTGGCGCTGCTGCCTGCCGAGAAGGACGCCAAGATCGTGCTGTACTGCCGCAGCGGCCGCATGAGCGCCATTGCTGCCAAGGATCTGGCGGCGCAGGGATACACAAATATCTGGGACGTGCCCGGCGGGATGGTCGAGTGGGCAGCGGCCGGCTTCCCGCTGGAGCAGTGAAAGCGCCAACGGAACGATATCTGGGATAGATCGCAGAGGCGGCCGCCGCAGCGCTGGGTCCTCGCTACTTGGCTCCCCGTTCCGCCACTTCCACCCGTTGCCGCGGGGTCGCCAGCTGCAGGCCGTCTTGCTGCAGACATTCCAGGGCGGCCTTGCGCAAGGCGCGGGCCACGGCCCACTGCTCGCCGGGCTTGGATTTGGCGATGACCTGCATCTGCACCGCCCAGTCGCTGAAACCGCTCCAGCCCAGGACCTGCGGAGCCTCCACCAGCTGGCCCGATATGGCGTCGTCCGCCTGCACACGGCGCACGGCTTCTTCGAGGGCTTTCAGCACGCGCTGGGAATCAGTCTCGTAGTCCACATTGAAGGTGACCAGCACTTTGGCCCACTTGGCAGTCAGGTTCGCCAGGCTGCGGATGTCCCCGTTCGGGATGAGGATGAGCTTGCCCTCCACGTCCCGCAAGTAGGTGGCCCTGAGGCTGATGCGCTCCACGGTTCCCGTGATCCCGCCGACGGCCACGATGTCGCCGATGGTGAACTCATTTTCGATCAGGAGTATGACACCCCCCAGGTAGTCCTTGATCAGGGTTTGTGCGGCGAGTGAGAAGGCCAAACCGGCCACGCCTGCACTGGCCAGCACCGGCGCGATGTTCAGGCCGACTTCGTGCAGGATCATCAGAACCACGATCAGCAGGATCAGGATTCGACCAATGCTGCGCGCCGCATGCAGCAGCGTGACGATGCGCCGCTGTCCCTCCCCCTTGGTGCCGGACTGCTCCACGCGCTTCTGAGCGCGCCGCAGGGCAAACTCGAAGGCGAAATCAGCCGCCAGGCCCAGCAAGACCGCGATGCCGACACGCCAGACGGAGATCCAGATGCTATCGCTCATGATCGCTCCCTGCTCCGAGCGCCGCGGCAGGCACAACCAGGGCGCCTTTGGCCAGCCTAGCCGGTCGCAGGCTGCGCCGCGGCCGCCATTTCCTGCAATGCCGCCTGCGCCTGCTCCTTGGATCGATTGCTGATGAGCACGATCTCGTCTCTCGCCTGCCACACCTGATCGGCGTGCACGATCTCGGCGTTCTCCTGGCGCAGGCGCAGAACGGGCACCAGGCCCTCAGGCAGCCGCCTGTCCCGCGCCCGCGAGTCGGGCTGGCGGTCCGGGACGCGCCAGATCAGCCGATGGATCTCGCCCCCGCGTTCCCACGCCAGGAAATCGATGAAGCCTGCAAACGCCAGCCTCCCGCCGGACTGCTGCACCAGCTTGGGATTTGCGCCCTTGGCCGGATTGCTGAGCGCCGGAAACGCGCGCTCGTTTCCGAACGCATCCTGGACCAGCTGGCACGCCAAGACATTGACTTCCGAATTGGAGGTAAGCGCCAGGAAAGTTGCGAACTCCCCGGCGTGGACGTCATCCAGCGTCTGCTCCTCGAGGGCGTTTCCAAGCTTCACGTTCATGCCCTGCAGGCACACCCGCTCCACTGAGGTCGGGTTGGTATCAAGCAACAGGGTGGGGCGGCCGTGGTCTTCCAGGACGCGGGCGACAGCGCACCCCAGGGTGTTGGCGCCCACGATCAGCACCTTCTCGCCCTCCATCTGGTTCAATCTCAGCACTCTTCCCAGCCAGCCGGCCGTCAGGCCCTGCACCGTGACCGTCAGGATGATGGTCAGGAAGGTGAGCCCCAGCAGTTCCTGCCCCCCGGCGATCCCCGCGCTATCCAGCGCGATCGCGAACAGGGAGGCGACCGAGGCGGCGATGATGCCGCGCGGGCCCACCCAGGCGATGAAGAGCTTCTCGCGCCAGCTGAGCGCGGTGCGCCGCGTCGCCAGCAGCACGGCCGCCGGGCGGGCCACCAGCATCACCAGCAGCACCGCCAGCACGCCTGAAACGCCACCCGCCCACAGCGCGCTGGTCTCCAGATTGGCCGCCAGCAGGATGAAGAGCATGCTGATTCCCAGAGTGGTGAGCGTCTCTTTGAATCGTCGCAGGCGGCGCACATTAGGCAGGTCGGCCCCCTGGGCCACCAGCCCCATCACCACCGCCGCCATGATGCCCGCCTCGGCCTGGAGGCGCTCGGCCACGCCGAACGTGACCCACACGCTGGCGAGGGCCACGAGATTGCTCAATTCCAGCGGCACCAGGTGGGGGGCCTTCATCAGTCGCGCCAGTCCGAGCGCCCCGAGCCCGCCCACCACTCCACCTACCAGCAGCCGCCCAAAATAGGCCCAAAACAGGCCGCTCAGTCCGGAAACCCCCCGCACTGACATGGCCAGCAGAACATCCAGAACGGCAATGGCCAGGATCGCCCCGATCGGGTCGATCAGAATGGCTTCCCCCTCCAGGATGGTCTTCAACCGCCGTGAGACGTCGATGCGCCGCATCAGCGGCTGCACCACCGTGGGTCCGGTGACTGTCATCAGTGCGCCGAAGAGTGCCGCCAACGTCCACGGAAAGCCGGCCACAAAGTGCACGATCACCGCCGTGAAGCCCCCCGAAAGCAGCGCACCCCAGGTGACCAGGTTGCGGATTTCCACGGCAGAACGACGCAGGGCGCGCAGATTGAGGTTGAGCGCGCCCTCGAACAGGATGATGGCCACCGACAGCTTGACGAGAATCCCGATGCCCGAGGAGAGCTCGTGCGGCTGTACGATTCCAAGAACGTCCTCGCCCAGGGCGATCCCGAATCCCAGGAGCAGCACAATGGCCGGGATCTGCCAGCGATGCGCCAGGACCTGCGCCAGAATGCCGAAGCCGGCAGCCGCCGCGATCGTTACCAGAACGCCAATCTCATGGTTCATAGTGTAGAAAAGCCTAGGTGTGTGAGGTGCCGTGGAATGGGAAGCGCGTTGGTGAATTGTACACGCCTTTGCGCAGGGCACCTCCGACCCCGGGGTTTGGCCGCCATCGCCGCCGGCGGCAGCCAGCTCGTCGACTTCTTGGGAGGGCGCGCGCTTCGCCGACCCTGGCTGTGTTCACGGGCGCATCGGGGAGTGACGCGCTGCAGGATGCATCTTCGCTTGGCCGGGATCCGCATCCCCCGCGCCCCTTGACAAATAGACAATTATCTATATAATAGGCAATGGAAAAGGGTTCGCATGGAATTCGATCCCGTGGAGTTCTCCAAGGCAATTGCCGACGGCACCCGGCAGAAGATCATGAACCTGGTGTGCTGCAAGTGGCTGTCGGTCAACGAGGTGGTCGCCAAGCTGGAGGTGTCCCAGCCGACCGTGTCGCATCACCTGGCCATCCTGCGCGATGCCGGTCTGGTGGACGTGCGCGAGGAGGGCAAGCAGACCTTCTACACCCTCAACCAGGAGCGCATATCCTTCTGCTGCGGGCAGCTGATGGTCAAGTTTGCCCCCGAGCAGAAGACTACCCAAGCCCTGCACAAGGTCCTCGGGAAAGACACGCAGGCCAGGTAAGCCGCGGCCCGCCGCGCCCTATTTTTTTTTGCCGAAATGGATAGACATTCATCGATTTGAAAGGAGTATGCTGCCATGACCGAAGACCCCACTCGAGTGCACGACTCTGTCCGGGAGCGCTACGCCAACTTTGCGCGCGCAAGCTCCTCCTGCTGCGATTCGGGCGATTGCTGCAGCGACATCAGCACCAACCTGTATCCGGCGGATCTGCTGGCCGAGATGCCCTCCGATATTTCGGATTTCACGCTGGGCTGCGGCAACCCGATCGCCATCGCCAGCCTGAAGCAGGGCGAGAGCGTGCTGGATCTTGGCTCCGGCGGCGGGCTGGATTGCTTCCTGGCGGCCAAGCAGGTGGGCGAGAACGGCCGCGTGATCGGCGTGGACATGACGCCTGAGATGATCGAACGCGCCCGTCAGAACGCCGCTCGCCTGCAGGTGGCCAACGTCGAGTTCCGCCATGGGTACCTGGAACAACTGCCGGTGGACGACAGCAGCATCGACGTCGTGATCTCCAATTGCGTCATCAACCTCACGCCCGACAAGTTCCGCGTCTTCCGGGAGATCGCGCGCGTGCTCAAGCCGGGCAAACGGATGGCCATCTCGGACGTGGTCTCGCACGGCCCGGTGCCGGCGGCGCTGCGCAAGAACGTGGAAGCCTGGGGCGCCTGCCTGGGCGGTGCCCTGGAGGTGAAGGAGTGGGAACGCGGCCTGGAGCAGGCAGGTTTCGAGGACATCAAGATCGAACCCAAGGATGCAGGCGGCAAGATCGTATCCATGATGCCGCTGGGTGTTCCGTTCTCAGCCCTGATCACGGCCACCAAACGCGCCTGAGAGGATCTTGGCGCGACCGCAGACGCAAGCAGGGTGCCGGTCCAAGGCCGGCGCCCTGCTTTCCCTGGGCATCGATTCAGATTGGGACCAGGGATGCGCGTGCGTCGCGATTGCTTCACCAAGCGGCGCCTAGTGCGGCCCAGCGCCGGGAATCTGAAATCCGGCTCATTTTGAGGTAATAGAATCTGCGCATGATGCAGGAAAACAACGCGCGCCAGCAGCGCCGGGGCAGCCTGTCGCGCAGGGACTTTCTCAAGCTTGCAGGCCTTGCCACGAGCGCGGCTGTGCTCAGCGCCTGCGCCCCCAAACCGCCCTCCCCCACGGCGATGGCCGCGCCGCAGCCGCCGCCCACTATGACGCCCGATCCCCGAAAGTTGTGCTTCGTGCTTTGGGATCATCAGCTCGCCAAGTACGATTACAAGCCGCGCAACCTCAAGAATCCGGTTCCCATGACCTGTCCGCTCTACTCCGGCGCGCGCAATCCCCTCACGCCGCAGTGGCAAGCGTACTGGCGCGATCTGCTCACGCTCTGCAACCCGGGCATGCGCAGCGCCGATTTCGAGCGCTCCTGGACCAGCCTGATCGACCCGACGCGCGCCTTCACCAATTTCAGCAATCCGGACGCCGGCGACTTCGTCATGGGCACGCTCACTTGCGGCGGGGCCACACATGAAATGGTCACCGGGGAACCGGAGGGCCGGCACGTGCGCATCTACACCTTGAATACAAGGAAAGACCCGCCGTCCATCCCTGCCACACCCGAGGAGATCGACATCACCCGCCACTTTTTCGCCA
>DATIPW010000052.1:0-6852 GCA_035471605.1 Anaerolineales bacterium
GCGTCGCAAATCCCGTACCAAGACCGGATCCAGGTGGCGCGGGTCCTGGGATGGCCCGAAGAGCGCGTCCGGATTGTGGGCCAGCTGATGGGCGGCGGATTCGGGGGCAAGGAGGACATCGCCGGACAGATCCATGCAGCCCTGCTGGCCAATGTCACCGGCAAGCCGGTCAAGCTGCTGTGGGACAGGCACGAGAGCCTGCTGGTGCATCCCAAGCGGCACGCCACCCAGATCCGCGTCAAGATGGGAGCCACAAGTGACGGCCGGCTCCGAGCCGTGGAGACCGAACTATATGGCGACACGGGGGCTTATGCGTCCTTGGGGGACAAGGTCATGACGCGGGCCACGACCCACTCTGCGGGGCCCTATGAGGTTCCGCACGTGCGAGCCGATTGCTACGCCATGTACACGAACAATCCTCCGGCCGGAGCCTTCCGCGGGTTTGGGGTCACGCAGTCCGCGTTTGCCGTTGAATCGATGATGGATATGCTGGCCGGGCGACTGAACCTGGATCCGGTGGAGCTTCGGCGCCTGAATTCCCTGCGGGTCGGAAGCACAACCAACACGGGGCAACTCCTGCGAGAATCAGTTGGCTTGGTGGAATGCATCGACCGGGTGCGGGCAGAGATGGTGCGGCAAGCCTCGGTGGCGTGTGGAGTGGCGGCCGAGGAGCTATTCCGGCCCCACCATCCCGCGGGTGAGCCGCATCTGGTGCACGGTTGGGGTTTTTCGGTGGGCTACAAGAACACGGGTCTCGGCGGCGGCGCGCCGGACAAGGCAAGCGCCGAGGTCGAACTGTACGAAGACGGGAACCTGGAAGTCCGAACTTCTTCAGCCGAACTGGGGCAGGGACTGGTGACCGTATTGCAGATGGTCGTGGCCGAGGAGCTTTCGGTCCCGCTCAAGGGAGTCAGGGTGCTGGTCATGGATACGGACCTGACGCCTGACGGCGGACCGACAACCGCCTCGCGCCAGACGTTCGTCTCCGGCAATGCCGCGCGATTGGCGGCGCAGGAGTTGGGGCAGGCCATTGCAAGGGTGCTCGCCGAGCGATTCGATGTTCCCCCGCATTCGATCCAGTTTGAGCAAGGGCAGGTGCGTGCAGGCACGCGCAGGTTGAACCTGGCGGAGGTATTCCGCGAACTGAAGGCGATGGGCCAACGACCGCGCGCCCGCTATGAATATGAGGCCCCTGCCACCCAGCCACTGGGCGAGGGTGGCGATATGCACTTTGCCTTCTCCTTCGCGGCGCAGGCGGTCGAGGTCGAGGTCAACACTCTGACGGGTGAAGTCCGGGTCCTGCGGGCCATCGCGGCCAATGATGTCGGAAAGGCCTTCAACCCGCTGGGATTGCAGGGGCAGGTCGAAGGCGGAGTCATGATGGGCATCGGCAGTTGCCTGACGGAGGATTTCGTGGTGGAGCAAGGCCGGGTGGTGACCGACCACCTGGCGCGCTATCGCGTCCCTGGCATCATGCTTACGCCCGAGATCACCTCGCTTGTCGTGGAGCATCCGGCGTCAGCGGGGCCGTATGGCGCGAAGGGGGTGGGGGAGATCTGCACAATCCCCACCCCGCCGGCCATCACCAATGCGATCTACAATGCGGTCGGAGTCCGGATTGACCGTCTGCCCGTGGATCAGGAATTCATCGCCCGGGCCCTTCAGCAGCGATCCTAGTCTCCGGGCGCCGGCCATGAGCGAATCCGGCCGGCCACAGAACACCGTGCCACGCACGGAACGCGGCTGCCTGCCGTCGGTGCCGGCAGGCCATCTTTCTCAGAGGGCGCAGCATTCCGCGTGATGTTGGTGGCACGCCGCCCGGGCAACGCGGTAGAATCTCCCCCTCAACATGAAAAAACTCCTGGGCTATCGATGTTCTCTGTGCGCCACGGAGTACGGACCGTCGCAGGTCACGTACACGTGCCCCAAGGACGGCGGCAACCTGGACGTCGTGCTGGATTATGAGGCGCTGCGGTCCAAGTTCCAGCCCTCTGACATAACTTCCCGGGCGGACCCCTCGCTGTGGCGCTACCTGCCGTTGCTGCCGGTTGAGGAGGTCCCAGGGTCCATGACGCCCTTGCACGCCGCCGGGGGCACGCCGGTCTATTCCATGGCGCGCCTGGCTGAACGTCTGGGCTTGCGGCACCTGTGGCTCAAGGACGAGAGCCGCAATCCGACGGCGTCGTTCAAGGACCGCGCCAGCGCCTTGGTGGTGGCTCGGGCGCGGGAGCTGGAGGCGGAAGTGGTCATCACCGCGTCCACGGGCAACGCCGGGGCTGCGTTAGCCGGAATGGCGGCAGCCGTGGGGCAGAAAGCGGTGGTCCTGGCTCCGAAAACCGCCCCTCCGGCCAAAGTGGCCCAGCTGCTCGTCTTCGGTGCGACGGTGGTGCTGGTGGATGGCACCTACGATGATGCTTTTGATCTCACGCTGGTGGCGGCCGAGGAGTTCGGATGGTACTGCCGGAACACTGGCTACAATCCCTTCACGGCTGAAGGCAAGAAGACGGCCGCGCTGGAGATCTGGGAGTGGTGGCAGCTGGCTCACAAGGCCTTGCACGAGGAACTCGGTGCGGGCCACGCTCCCCTGACGTTGTTTGTCTCGGTGGGTGATGGAAACATCATCTCGGGCCTGCACAAGGGTTTCAAGGACCTAGTGCAGCTTGGATGGATGGCGAAGTCTGCCAGGCTGGTAGGTGTGCAGGCGACCGGCTCGGCGGCGATCGCGAATGCCTTCCACGCCGGAACTGAGGCGATTGTGCCGATCTCGGCTCACACCCTGGCGGACAGCATCTCTGTCGATCTCCCGCGCGACGGAGTTCGCGGCGTGCGCGCCGCCCGAGATACGGGTGGAACCTTTGTGACCGTCGAGGACGACGAGATCCTGCGTGCGGTGGCCGAACTGGGCCAGGCGGGCGTCTTTGCCGAGCCCGCGGGGGCGGCCGCCTATGCCGGCCTGGTGAAGGCGCGGGCTGAGGGCGTGGTTCAGCCCAACGATCCGGTCTTGGTGCTGAACACCGGCAGCGGCTTGAAAGACATCAGCGCTGCCATGCGGGCGGTTGGCCAGGCACCCGTGATTGAGCCGACCTTGGAGGCGCTGCGTGGAGTGATCCGCCGATGAGCCGGCAACCCACATACTCGGTCGTTGCGCCAATCCTCAACGAGGCAGAGAGCCTGACCCACCTGTATGCGCGGATCGAGAAGGTGATGAAGAAAATCGGCGAGCCGTGGGAATTGATCCTGGTAGACGATGGCTCGACGGACGGCTCGACGGAAGCCATTCGGAGGCTCGCCAGGAAGGATCGTCGTGTCCGTCCGGTGATCTTCGCGCGCAACTTTGGGCATCAGATCGCCATCACCGCCGGTTGGGACTATGCGCGGGGAGAGGCGGTGGTTACCATTGATGCTGACCTGCAGGATCCTCCAGAGGCCATTGCAGAACTGGCGCGCAAGTGGAAGGAGGGCTTCGACGTGGTCTATGCGATCCGGTCGGAGCGGGAAGGGGAGGGCTGGTTCAAGCGCTTCACCGCCGCGGTCTTCTATCGGCTGATCTACCTCATAACGGACGTGAGGATCCCGGTGGATGCCGGCGACTTCCGGCTGATGGATCGGAAGGTGGTGGACGTCCTGAAGACGATGCGGGAGCGGCATCGGTTTCCGCGCGGCATGTCTGCCTGGGTGGGCTTCAGACAGATCGGGATTCAGTACAAACGCAGCGCGCGCCACGCCGGGGTCACCAAGTATCCGTTCAAAAAGATGCTGCGCCTGGCCCTCAATGCCATCACAAGCTTTTCATACTTTCCGCTGCAGGTGGCCACGTATTTTGGCTTCTTCTCGGCTGGAATAGCCATTCTGGCGATTCCGGTGGTGGTCTATTTCCGCATGGCGGGGATCCCGCAGTTCACAGGGCAGGCGACGACGCTTATTGCCGTCCTGTTCCTGGGTGGCATCCAGCTGATCTCGCTGGGTGTGCTGGGGGAATACATTGGCCGCCTGTATGACGAAGCCAAAGGACGGCCGCTCTATATTGTTGCGGAAGCTCCCACAGACTGAAGACTTGGCCGGCGGGTCCAACCCGCCGGGCGATTTGGTGCCTGGCTGAGGAGTGAGATGTGTCTGGGCTGAGCTACAGCAAAGTTCAGGACTACCTAACCAGCCTGATCCCGCGGCGCCTGCCCGAGCTGGCGGCGATGGAGAAGTATGCGGCGCGGAAGGGTTTCCCGATCATCGGGCCGGTGTGCGGACAGTACTGCTATCAGGTGGCACGCATGATTGGGGCCAGGTCGGTTTTTGAGCTGGGATCCGGCTACGGCTATTCCACGGCATGGTTCGCGCGGGCGGTGCGCGAGAATGGCGGCGGTGTCGTGCACCACACCGTGTGGGATGACGAGCTGTCGGATCGGGCGCGCCGGCATCTCACCCGCATGGGCTTGAGCGATCTGGTCACTTTTCACGTGGCGGAGGCGGTCAGCACGCTGGAGGCCCAACCACCGGGATTTGACTTGATCTTCAGCGACATCGACAAGCAGGCCTATCCGGCGTCGCTGCCGGTGATCGCGGACAAGCTGCGAGCCGGTGGAGTCTTGGTCATCGACAACATGCTTTGGAGCGGGCGGATCTTCGATCGCGCTGACAGGACCGCCGCCACTCGCGGGGTGCGCGAGTTCACACGGATGATCAAGGCCGATCCGCAATGGATCGTCACGCTTGTGCCCCTGCGCGACGGCTTGATCATCGCCCTGCGCCAGTAGCCAACTGGAAACGGGCGCGGGCTGCGGTCAAAGGGCGGGCGGACCGCCTTTCACCAGCCGGGCGGATCCTAGGACCGGCGGCCCGGAGTGCCTGGGGGTGCTGGGGGCTCAAAAGCACGGCGCGATATAATCAAAGTTGTCAGACAAATCTGTGGGAGGCGGATCATGACCAAGATTGACCTGTCGGTAGACCCGGTGCGGCGTCAGCGCGCCATCAGAAGGGCCAAGGAACGAAACATCATCATCCCCACCTTTGCCCAGATGAAGGATCCTTCCCGGATTCCTGCCCGCGTCAAGACGGAGCTGGGTTCGATCGGCCTGTGGGACCTGCACCCCCGCAATCTCTTTCGAATCAACTGGCACAATGAGCCCCGGGCCAGCGGGGGTGGTTTCGGCGGGGTCAACTACCTTGAGCTGCCAAGCACGCTCACCGGAGTGCCGGCCCGAATCATCGCGCTGGTGGGCAAGTGGTTTCCGACGGGCGCGCACAAGGTGGGGGCAGCTTTTGCCTGCCTGGTTCCAAGGCTGATCACGGGCCAATTCGATCCCACAACCCAGAAAGCAGTGTGGCCGTCGACCGGCAACTACTGCCGGGGCGGCGCGTATGATTCGGCGCTGCTGGCGTGCGAGTCGATCGCCATTCTTCCCGAAGGAATGAGCAAGGAGAGATTCGAGTGGTTGGCGAAGATTGCCGGGGAGACCATCAAGACGCCCGGTTCGGAGTCGAATGTCAAAGAGATCTTTGACAAGTGCAAGGAGCTGCGCGCCTCCGGCCAGGACTTGATGATCTTCAATCAGTTCGAGGAGTTCGGGAACTACCTGTGGCACTATGAAGTCACGGGCCATGCCATGGAGGAGGTCCTCAAGCAGGTGATGGGTCCGCGTGACCGGTACCGCGGCATGACCTCGGCCACCGGCTCTGCCGGGACAATTGCCAGCGGCGACTACATGAAGCACATCTTTCCCGACAGCAAGATCGCGGCCAGCGAGGCTCTGCAGTGCCCGACGCTGCTGGAAAACGGCTTTGGCGCTCACCGCATTGAGGGCATCGGCGACAAGCATGTGCCTTGGATTCACAACGCCAAGAACACGGATCTGGTGGTGGCGGTTGACGACAACGCCGTCGTCAACCTCTCCCGCTTGTTCAACGAGGAGAATGGGCGGCAGTATCTTGTGGAGCGCGGCGTGCCGGAGGCCGTTGTGGCGCAGCTGGACCTGCTGGGTTTCTCCGGCATCTCCAACGTGCTCACGGCCATCAAGATGGCGAAGTACTTTGAAATGGATGAGCACGACATTGTTCTCACGGTATTGACAGATGCCATGGAACTCTATCGCTCGCGGCTGCATGAGATGCACCTGGAGCATGGCGAGTACAGCGCTGGCGATGCTGCCGCGGACTTTGCCCGTTATCTTGGCGGGCAATCCACGGACAACATGCTCGAACTGCGCTATCCGGATCGCCGCCGGGTGCATAACTTGAAGTACTTCACCTGGGTGGAACAACAGGGAAAGACCTACGAGGAAATCCAGGACATGTGGACCCGAAGCGACTACTGGAGCGAAGTCCAGGCACAGGTGTCCCAGATTGATGTGTTGATCGACGAGTTCAATGGCGAGGTTGGCCTCGCAAAATAGAAGGGATTCCGCGCCGCCCGCCGGCCCCGGGCACGTGGGCCAAGATGCCCGTCCAGCTCAGCGATCTGATCCTCGTCTGCCTGGTCCCCCTGCCGCGTGATCTGGAGATCGCGCGCCTTCTTGGCTGGTATCGCATTCCCCTCAGGACGGCACCCAAGGTGGTGGCGGTGGACCACCTGGCCTTCTATCAGCCGGCCAGCTTTGGAGAGGCCGGCGGGCGGATCGAGTGGACGGCCCCAGTGCGCGGCCATGAGCTGACGACCCGCGCCGAGCTGCTGCAGGACGAAAACCTGCATCCCCGCGCCCGCGAGGAGTACTACCGAATTCAGATTGGAGCCCTGGAGCGGCTTTCGGCTCCGATTCGCGCCGACAAGTGGCGGCGAATTACCTTCCTGTACACCACGGGCGAGTACCTGCTTCGGGCTGGCACTCTCGGTGATCTGGTGGTGGCGTCAGACGAGCGCGCCCT
>DATIPW010000053.1:0-17593 GCA_035471605.1 Anaerolineales bacterium
CGCATCCATGGAGTGCGACTACTTGGCCCAAACTGCATTGGCATCATCGACACACATTTCCCGTTTGACACAAGCTTCCTTCAGCCGCCCATGCCGCCCAAAGGGGGAATTGCATTCGTATCGCAATCCGGGGCGTTGTGTGCCGCGGTTGTGGATTGGTCGCGCGGGCAGGGATTCGGATTTTCGAAGATCGTGAGCCTGGGTAACCAAGCCGACATAGACGAAGCCGAGATCTTGGCGGGAATCTCCGAGGACCACAAGACACGCGTGATTGCCCTCTACATGGAGGGGGTAGCCGACGGAAAGAGCTTCATGCAGGAAGCCGGCGAGGTCGCACGCAACAAGCCCATCGTGGCAATGAAAGTGGGTCGCTCCGAGCCGGGCCGCAAGGCCGTTTCCTCGCACACGGCTGCCTTGGCTGGCTCAGACGCTGCATTCGAAGCCGCTTTTGCGAAGTGTGGCATCCTACGCGCTGCGACGGCGGAGCAGCTTTTTGACTGGGCACGAGCCCTGGAGCAGTGCCCGCTGCCGGCCGGCCGCCGTGTGGCCATTCTGACGGATGCAGGTGGCCCCGGCGTCATGGCCGCCGACGCTTTGGAGGCAGAGGGCATGCAACTTGCGGCTTTGGGCCCGACCACGCGTCAGGCACTGGCGGCGGGATTGCCTGCAGCGGCCAGCGCCGGCAATCCCGTGGACATGCTGGCTTCAGCATCTCCCCGCGACTACGCGCGCTGTCTCAGCCTTCTGCTGGATGCGGACGAGGTGGATTCGGTACTGGTCATACTCCCTCCCCCACCCATGTACACCGCCGAGTCGGTGGCTGAGGAAATCATCCCAATCATTCAAGCAGCCCGGAAACCCGTTACCGTTGCGCTTCTGGGATCGCACCTGACGGCGATGGCGCGCGACGCGTTTCTGCGGGCGCAGATTCCGACATACCCCTTCCCGGAAAGAGCCGCCTCATCACTTGCAGTCCTGGCCCGTCGTGCCCAGTTCGTGAGCACGCCCCCGATGGCAGCGGTCACACGTCCGTTCGAAGCCGGCACCATAGCCGCGTCGGGGGCCGAACACTTGCTCAGAGCCTACGGCATTCGCGTGCAGGATCTCAGACTTGCCATCTCGGCAGACAGCGCAGCCGCTATTGCCGTTGAGATCGGCTTCCCGGTCGTGCTGAAGATCGCGAGCCCGGACATCATCCACAAGTCCGACATCGGCGGAATCATGCTGGACATCCGCGATCCGGCCGCAGCGGCGGCGGGATACAGGCAGCTCATGGAGTCGGTTCACGCGCGCATGCCGCAGGCGAACCTGGAAGGAGTCCATATCCAGGGCCATATTTCAGAGGGACAGGAGGTGATCATCGGTGGCATTCGAGATCCCCAGTTCGGGCCGCTCGTCATGTTTGGCTCAGGGGGCATCGAAGCCGAGGCCCTCCGAGACGTCGCCTTCGCCCTTGCGCCGCTGGGGCCGGCGGAGGCGGATGGGCTCATGGAACGGACTTGGGCGGGCCGGCGACTGGCGGGCTTCCGCGGCATGGCGCCGGTCGACAGGGCAGCTGCCCTCGATGCCCTGGTACGGCTTTCCTGGCTGATGCATGAGCATTCCGAGCTCCTTCAAATTGAAATCAACCCGCTGCGAGTGACGCAGGAGGGCGCGATCGCATTGGATGTCCGCAGCAGCCAGGCGCCTCCCGCCGGAAGGCCAGCACAACCCCGGATGGTATAATCGGGCGCGCCTTGGCGTTCAGGGACACGCAAGTGAAAATCAGCGAGACGGTGCTCAATGAATTGGAGAGGTTGACGGGCACGGATCAAGTGCGAAAGGATCCGGACGTCGATCTGTTCGGCCACAAGCTGCTCGATTCGCTCGGCGCGGTGGAATTGACGATTGCTTTGGCGGAGGGCTTCGGCCTCGACCTGTCCCCGAGCGACATCGACCGCCAAGCCTGGGCCACGCCGCGCAAGATCATCGACTACATTGCCGAAAGAACTACGCGGGCATGAATCGTCTCCCGCATCTGGTGGCGGCGGCCGCCGCAATTCTGGCCGCCGCCGCTGCTGGGCTTGTCTTCAGCGTCTACGCGCGCCGCACTGAGAACAAGTACGTCCATGCTGTTGCTGCCCAGGATCATGCCGAGATCAGTCGCGGCATCGCCATAGAACGCGCCGCCTTGCAGCAACCAGACTTGCTGCTGATCTACGGTGCCTCGGAACTGGTGCTGCTGCAGACCGAATACGAGGCCACCCGATTCTTCAGCACCTACCCCACCGGCTTCATGGTTTTCAATGCCGCCACCAAGGGCGGTTCATCGCTTACCGTCGCCCAGAGACTGGCCGCGCTGGGAGCCGAACTGCGGGGCCGAAGGATTATTTTCGCCATAGGCCCGGCCATCATGACCATGGCGCCGTTCGGTGACGTGGCCGAGCGGCACTACGAGGGGAATTTCTCCGAACTGCACGCCCTGGAATTGGTGTTCAACCCACGACTCAGCCAGGAGACCAAGCGCATGGCGGCTGAGCGCATGCTGGGCTTCCCCAAGACGCTTGATGGCAAGCGACTGCTGAAGTTCAGCCTGACCTTGCTTGCGCGCCCTTCTCCCGCCAGCACGGCGCTCCACTACCTGTCGTGGCCTCTGGGGCAACTGCAGCTGGGGGTCCTGCGGCTGCAGGATCACGAGGCGACCGTCCGTTACATCCATCATCTGTCTGCGGCAGAGGTGGAGATCCGGCGGGAACCACGGACCCTCGACTGGGATGCCTTGGTGGAACAGGCTGAGGCGGAGCAGATCGAAAACTCAGACAGCAATCCATATGCTGTGGACAACAGCCAGTGGAACAAGATCAAGGAGTTGTTCGAAGTGCCGGCCGCGCTTGGCTCCAGGGATGAAGACTTCCTCAATGACGTAACCATCGCCCGCGAATGGAAGGACCTGGAGCTTGCCCTGAGGGTGATACACGAGCTTGGCGCCGATGCCCTGATCATGAGCAGCCCGATGAACGTTCCGCTCTGGGAGACGCTCGGCGTCTCGGAGCACGCGCAGAACCGCTACTACCAGCTGCTGCATGCGGTGGTCGATCCATTCGGAGTGCCACTGTTAGATGGTCAGGAGTGGGGTCGCATACCCTACTTCAGCATGGACCTGGCTTCCCATGCCAGCCGGAAAGGATGGATCTATGTCGATCAGCGCCTGGATCAGATCTATCGCGGAAGCCTTCCGTAGACCGGTGGGCCGCACGGTGCTCCTGACGGGATACTACCTGCTTATCATCGCAGCTCTCGTCATGCTCTACGGGCAAGGTGATTCCGCTGCCACGGAGTTCATCTACCAGGGCTTCTAGGACATGGATCTGCTCGCCTCCATCGACCACTGGGGACAGCTGCACCCTGGTCGCCCAGCGCACGTCAGCGGCGCCAGCGTACTGACCTATGCCGAACTACAACGCAAGTCGAACCAGCTTGCGGCGTATCTGCAGGGCGCGCTGCCGGCGGATCGGTCACCGGTGGCGATCCTTGGTCACAAGCAGAACGAAATGCTTGTGGGCCTTGTCGGGAGCTTGAAATCTGGACATCCCTATGTGCCGCTAGATTCGTCACTCCCCCAGCCGCGGATTCAAAAGATCCTGGACACCTCTGGGGCGCGACTTTTTTCCGTGGAGCAGATCGAGCAGATCCTGCGCAGCAACGTCGGCGCATTACCCGCCGCGGATACACCGGTTGCGGCGAGCGACTTGTGGTACATCTGCTTCACTTCCGGGAGCACTGGTGACCCCAAGGGCGTGATGATCACGCGCGGCTGTGTCGAGAGCTTCGTGGAGTGGACGCTTGCCGAGCAACAGTTCCGGCCGGCCGGCGAGGTTTTTCTAAACCAGGCATCCTTCTCCTTCGATCTCTCCGTGATGGACCTATACTCGAGCCTCGCCAGCGGCGGCACCCTATTCAGCCTGACACAGGACGAGACCTCTGAGCCTCGCCGGCTGTTCGAGTCGCTCGGCGCTTCCGGCATTTCTGTTTGGGTCTCGACGCCCTCTTTCGCCCGCATGTGCCTGATGCAGCCCAGCTTTTCCCGAGAGATGCTGCGGGCGGTGCGCAAGTTCTGGTTCTGCGGGGAGACCCTGGCCCCTGAGATTGCGGCGGAGCTGCTGCGCCGCTTTCCCGAGGCCGAGGTCTGGAATACCTATGGACCCACCGAGGCCACCGTTGCAACGACGTCCATCCGCGTAACCCGGCCGCTGCTCGAGCAATACAAGACGCTGCCGGTAGGGAAAGTCAGGCCCGGCGCGCGCATCGTGATTCGCGATGAAAACGACAACATCCTCTCGCACGGCAGCCGGGGCGAGATCGTGATCGCCGGTCCGCACGTTGGCCTGGGATATGTCAATCGTCCTGACCTGACGGAACGCGCTTTCATTGAGCTCGATGGTCAGCGAGCCTATCGCACGGGCGATGCGGGGCACTTTGAGGATGAATTGCTGTTTTTTGAAGGCCGGATGGACTTCCAGATCAAGCTGCACGGCTACCGGATCGAGCTTGGCGATATCGAGGCAAACCTCCACAGGCTCAAGGACATTCAGGACGCGGTAGTCATGCCCGCCATGCGCGGTGGTCAGCCGGAGTACCTCGTTGCCTTCACCATTCTCAAGACAGCGTCACCAGAGACTGAATTTGAGATTTCTCAGCGCCTCAGATCGGAACTGGCTGCGCACGTTCCAGAGTACATGGTGCCGCGGAAGTTCGTCTTCCTGCCGGAGTTTCCGACGAACTCCAATGGCAAGATCGATCGTCAGCGGCTGGCGCGGATGCTGCCTTGATCCCGTACGCCGATTTCCTGTATTTTGGGTTGTCCCTGTACGCCCTCGTTCCAGCACTGGTGGTGGGGCGGCTGCGCCGCGTCTGGCGCGCGTGGGTGGTACTGGCAACACTCTTGATGCTTGCAGTTCAGTACCTCGGCATCGGGCAAGACATCACCTGGCCGGTAAACGGCCTGGTGGCGGTCCTTGCATATGCCATCACGCAGGGGGTGGTGGCAGCCGGATTGATGCGTGTGCGTCGTCGAGGCCCAAATCGCATTGCCTTGCTGGCTGCGATTTTCCTGGGCCTGGCGCCACTGCTGGCGGCAAAGTACGCCTACTTGGCCGGCGTGGAGTATCCCCTGGTCTTCGTGGGCCTATCGTATGTGACCTTCCGCAGTCTGGACGTGCTACTCGGCATCCATGATGGAGTGATTACGCGGCTGGACCCCTTCCGCTATCTGGTTTTTCTGCTCTTCTTCCCCAGCATTTCCTCGGGCCCGATCGACCGCTACCGGCGCTTCTCCGAGGACTGGGAGCGCCCAAGAGATTTGCGGCAGGTACTGGATGACGCGGACCAGGGCATTCATCGGATTTTCACTGGTTTTCTGTACAAGTTCGTCCTGGCTGCGTTGATCCAGCAGCACTGGATGGATCCGGTGGCCGCCGCCGAGGGCATTGGCGCCAACATTTCCTACATGTACGCTTACAGCCTGTACCTGTTCTTCGATTTCGCCGGGTACAGCGCTTTTGCTGTCGGATTCAGTCTTCTGCTTGGCATTCACACCCCGGAGAATTTCAACCGGCCTTTCCTTGCTCGCGATATCCGCGATTTCTGGAATCGCTGGCACATGAGCCTGTCCTTTTGGTTCAGGGATCATATCTACAACCGATTCATCTTTGCAGCTCTGAAGGGCAGGTGGTTTCCCAACAGTCAGCTTGCCTCGACGGTCGGCTACGTGATCACCATGGCCCTGATGGGCGTGTGGCACGGGACGGCGCTGCACTTCGTAGTGTATGGCCTGTATCATGGGGTCTTGCTGGCGGCGACCTCAGCCTTTGACCGACGTTTCAAGGGGAACCGGCTGCTGAACAGTCCAGACTGGCGCTGGCGGAGCACTTCGGTGTTTGTCACGTTCCATGCTGTGACTTTCGGATTACTAATCTTCTCTGGGCACCTGTTCTAGGCTCAGGGGGGGCTGGCGCAGGGCCGCCAAGGTAGAATCAGCACATGCAATCACTTTCTCGCCGTGACTTCTTGAAGCTGGGTGGGGCAGGCCTGTTGGCCGCAGCACTTCCCAGGCAAAGCCGGGCGGCGGCCGCGCCCCGGGCCGCACCCATCATCTACCACGGAAGCGACCGCTGGCCGCGAATTTCGCTCACCTACGATGACTGCCAGCTAGTCACGCGCCTGCATATGCTGCAGGGGATTCTGCTGGATAACCCGACGGCCCGCGTCACCCTATTCCCGGTGGGCCAGGCCCTGCTCAACAATGAGTCCAAGGACCCTGGTATATGGAAATGGTTCCATACGCGGGGCCACGAGTTCGGGTATCACGGATGGGACCACTCAGATCCGTGGGTCCTTTCGGACGCCGAGATGCTGGCTGATTTCGACCGCTGGCAGGAGGCGCTGCACCAGGTGCTGGGCGCCCAGCTGTCGGTGCAATTTGCCCGTCCTCCGTATGGAAACTTGAGCAATTCGTTTCTCAGCATGTGTGCAAGCAGGGGCAAGGTGGCCACGATGTGGTCAACAGGCTTTGGCGGGCCGGTGGAAGTGGGCGTGAATGCAGCCAAACGCGCGCGCTTCGGGGATATCGCCCTGCTTCACGGGCGGAATCAAGCGGCGGACCCGAGAATCAACCTGGAAGAAAGCTGGGACATGACGATCAGCGCACAAGTCCTTCCCTACTTCGAGGCGCAGGGAATCGAGTGCGTCACGCTGTCAAGCCTGTACAACGATCTGCTGCGAGAGCAGAACAACGCGCCGGGCTGCGACGTGGGCAAAGGCCAGTCCCTGACCCGGACATGTCTGGATTGATCGCGAAGACATCTCAGGTTTCGTTTCCAGCCTCGGACTGCACCATGAGCGCCGCGTATTTGTCGGCAAACAACGCGGGCTGGCCGCCGGTGTGCCAGAACAGCACGGATTCATTCTTGCGCAAGTCCCCGCGCCGTATGAGGTCAATCATCCCCGCTGCAGCGCGCCCCGTGTAGACCGGATCAAGCAGGAGGCCCTCCGTCCGGGCAAACAGACGGACGGCCTCCTGCTCCGCCGCGGTCACTACGCCATAGCCCGCCGTGCAGTAGTCGGCGTTGGCCAGGATATCAGCCCCGGTGAATTCGATCCTGGCTCCAAGCCGCGAGCTGGTTTCGGTCGCCAGGCGTGAGACGTGCGATTTGAGCCAGTCGACAGGCTCGTCGATGCTGATCCCGAGGATCCTGCCGCGGAATCCGAAGACGCGCTGCCCCAGGACCAGGCCGGCGTGCGTGCCGCCGGAGGAGGTGCCAAATAGGATCCAGTCCGGCCGCGCCTCCTGCTGCATCACTTCCTCAACGGCGTAGGCGTAGGCCAGTGCGCCGCTGGCGCTCGAGCCCCCGTAGGGCACAACGTAGGGGTGCAGGCCCTCCGAGATGAGCCTTTGCGCCGTTTCGCTCAGGACCCGGTCCCTGTCTTTCCGATCGGGAACCACCACCACCTTGGCACCAAAGATCTGATCGAGCAGGAAGTTGGCAGAAGCGGTCGCCGGCCGATCCCCCGTGAGGACAAGAATGCATTGAAGGCCGAACTTGGCTGCGGCAGCTGCCGTTTGCCGGCAATGATTGGACTGGAAGGCTCCGGCGCTGATCAGGACATCGGCCCCCTGTTCAAGCGCCTCGCCGACCAGGAACTCCAGCTTGCGCGTCTTGTTGCCCCCGAAAGCCAGGCCGGTCTGATCGTCGCGCTTGACCAGAATGCGCGGCCCGTCGAGAGCCTGCGAAAGCCGGGGAAGTTCCTCAATAGGTGTGGGTAGATGGGCAAAGCGGACCCTAGGCACCAAAGATCCTCCAGTACCTTGCGTGGATAGAGCGCAATCCGGCGGGAGCGCCGCCCCTCGCAGAACCAGGGTTATTGCGCATTGCTCAATGCCCGCCTGACCGTTCTCCGCCCACGCGCTCGCGAGAGGCTGAGGATCCGGGGCAGGATCCGGGTGTACAACGGATACCAGAATCCTGAGGCGGGAAAGTCCCATGCTCCCACGGTGCGCACCACTTCACCGCCCAGCCCTTCCTTGAAGCGATACACGCCCCACAGGGGATCGTCCTCCGCAAACCTATCGGGTGCCCCCCACAGGTCATAGGTCAGGCATCCCTGCCGCCGGGCGGCACGAATCGCCTCCCACTGCAAGAGGTGGTTTGGCATCTTCTCCCGATGCGCAGCACGAGACATGCCATAAAGGTAGTAGGCGCGCCGAGCGTAATAGAAAAGAAAGATTGCCGCAACAGGTTCACCTTCCACTTCAGCCACGAGCGCCTCGGCACAGGGTTGCGAATGATCGACAAAGGGACGCAGGAAGGTCTCCCACACCCTCTGGTAGTACTCTTGTTTGCGAATCACGAAACCGTCACGCTGCGAGGTCTCGGCGTACATCCTGTACAGCTGGGGCACTTCCGCACGGACAGCAGGCCTGATGGTTACGCCCTTTCGCTGAGCCAGGCGAACGTTGTAGCGCGTCTTCGGCTTCATACGTTGCAGCAGCGCCTCTTCCGGGAGATTCAGATCTACCAGCACCGTATTGCGAAACTGGATCTGGTCGCTGGAGAACCGCCAACTGCGCCGCCCGAGCTCCTGTGCAAGACCATGGCCGTCCAGATGAGCAGAATCGGCCTCGCTTGCCGTGGCTCCCCGGCCCAGTTCTACATCGGGATCGATCTTAATCAGGATCGCCCGATGGCGCCGCGCCAGCGCCTGCAGATCATCCAACACCTGGCGGCGCAGATTTTGTTCATTCCATTGCAGATGCGGCCCCTTTGGGACATAGAGGATGCACAGACGCCGCGCCAGGGCACCCCTCAGAACCTGCCTCTTCAACACCATCGCCGCCGCCACTGGCTTCCCGGGCAGGGATTCAGACGCGGTGCCGTCGGCGGAGGTTTGCGATCTGCTCCAGGTGAGCGGCAGCGGCTGCCAACCGAAGCTGGCTTTAATGTTGGCCCACTCCCAAGTCTGCAGCAAGTGGGCGCCCGGGATCTGAGCGATGAGCCTATTCCAATTCTCACTCGTCCCGTGAAATGCGTGCAGCTCAAAATCGCTCATCCGGCGCTACCCCTGGATGCGAGCATGCTGTATATCCCGTAGAGCGGCGGGATATATACCCGGTCGACGGCCGGTGCCGAGCGCCGCAGCTCGCCGCCAAAACCACGCTTGAACCTGTATACGCCCCACAAGCCGTCGCGACGACTCGCGAATCCAGCCTCCAAAGCTGTCTGCTCTTCGTCGGGCACACCCCACAGGTCGTATTCTTCGCATCCGCGGTTCCGAGCCCAGCGCATTGCCTCCCACTGCAGCAGATAATTGGGCATCTTGTCACGCGCCCGGTCGGTTGAGCCGCCGTAGACATACCAAGCCCGGCGACCGCGCGCCAGTACCATCAAGGCGGCAAGGGGTTGGCCCGCATGCTCGGCAAGCAGGACTTGGGACACGCCCGCACGCCCGAACAGCTCATCTGCACATTCGTAGTACGCGGACGAGTGAATCGCAAACGCGTCGCGCTCGGCGGTGGCGGTCAGCATCGCGTGAAACGCGCCGATGTCTTTCCAGGGCCGAACGACGACCCCCTTCTTTTCCGCCAGCCGGATGTTGTAGCGGCACTTGGGTTTCATGCGACTGAGTATTGTCTCCTCGGGAGGCCGCAGATCTACCACAATGGTTCGCCGGGGCTGGATGTTGGGCCCCGCCCGCACGCTTGGACGGCCGTCCGCAATCTGCAAGTGGCCGCCGAAATCATGTTCCTGGTCATGCGTTGCCCACACATCGGGCTCCAGCTTGCAGAAGACGGTTCGTCGTTTGCGGCACATCCTGTCGACCTCAGCCCAGAATTGCCCGGCATCGGGCAAGGCAAGCTGGTGCGCTGAGCTCTTGGGAATGTAGGCCAGGCTGAAGCCCAACGGCAGGTTGCGCAAGAGGACCTGCGCCCCGCAGTCACCAACAATGATCCTGGAAACGCTCCAGCCAAACCGGGATTTGAGTTCCCCCCATTCCCCGGTTTGAAGGAAGTGGGCCTGAGGATGGCGAGTGAGATACTCGTTCCAACGCGCGAGCGTCACTTCAGGCATTAGACAATCGCCGTAATATCGGGCGCCGGTGCCTCACTTATGGCGGCTCCGGGTATCGCCGCCTGCAGTGTCTCAACGACGCCAGCGGTGTCTCCAGCAAGGATCTGGGTTTGCAGCGCTTCGAGCGCCGTTTGCAGGTCACCATCGGCAAGCGTGACCTCGTTGGCTGAGCGAACAATGTCGGGATGCTCAGTGCGCTCGTAGATCCTGTCCAGTTCCCACAGCTCCTCGCGCAGCTTTTCGCCGGGGCGGATCCCGGTGAAATCGATTTCGACATCACGGCCCGGCTCCAGCCCGGTCAGTCGTATCAAATCCTCAGCGAGATCCAGGATGCGCACCTGCTGGCCCATTTCCAGCAGGAAAGCCTCAGCCCCGCGGCCCATGGCAGCTGCTTGCAGCACCAGGTTGACCGCCTCCGGTATGGTCATGAAGTATCGTTCCATGTCGGGATGGGTGACAAGCACCGGCCCACCGGCTGCGATCTGGCGTTTGAAGAGGGGAATCACGCTCCCACGGCTTCCCAGCACATTGCCGAACCGCACAACTGAGAAGGCCGCGCCGCTGCGGCGAGCCGCATCGAGCACGATCAGTTCAGCCAGTCTCTTGGTGGCGCCATAGACATTGGCTGGCCGGACGGCCTTATCGGTCGAAATGAGGACAAGCCGCTCCGCTCGCACCGCCAGCGCCGCTTCCACGACACTCAACGTACCGAAAACATTGTTGAGAACCGCTTCGGCAACATTCATCTGCATCAGCGGGACGTGCTTGTGCGCGGCGGCATGAAAGATCACCTCGACCTGGTGGGAACCAAAGATCTGCCGGATGCGAGCAGAGTCCTTCACGTCGGATATTACCGGCGCCACGGACAGCCCCGGGAAGGAATCTCTCAGGTCAAGCACCGCCTCGAAAATGCTGTTCTCGCCATGGCCCAACATGGTGAGTTGGGACGGATTCCAGCGCGCGATCTGGCGGCAAAGCTCCTGCCCGATCGAACCGCCTGCCCCGGTCACCAGCACGCTTTTCTGAGAAAGCACCCCCCCAATCAGCGCGGCATTGACCTGAGTGGGCTCACGGCGCAGCAAGTCAGTGATATCCACCTCACGCAGGCGGTTCACGCTTACCCGCCCGCCTATGAGCTCGTAGATCCCCGGCATGGTGCGCGACGGTATACCCTTGATGCGACAAGCGTCGTTGACCATTCTCACAACGCGTCCTGGCGCGGAGGGGATGGCGAAGACGACCTCGTCGACGGGTCGGGTGTCCAATACCGCCGCTAGATCCTTGACAAATCCGATCACCGGAACGCCGTGGATCTCCTGGTTTTGCTTGGCAGGGTCGTCATCGAGAAGGCCAACCGGAGTCAGATTCAACTGGGCAGATCTCTGTAGCTCCCTGACGACGAGCGCACCTGCGTCGCCTGCTCCCACCACGAGCGCACGGCGTCGGGAGCCGACACGCGGCGGTGCGCCCTGTTCGGCCAGGATGCGCAAGGCAAATCGCGCGCCGCCGATCAACACCAGTGAAAGCAGCCAATCGATGCCCAGTGCAGACCGCGGCATTCCGGGAACAACCCAGCCGACCGATATCAAAGCAAGCATGACCGCCGACATAATCACCGAAGCAGTAGTGACGGCCGCCGTGATCAGGCGCAGCTCATGCACACTGGCGTAGATCCACAGTCGCCGGTACAGTCCGAAGAAGTAGTAGGTCGGCACCTTCACAGCGAGCGCGACCACACACATGGTGAGCGTGGCAGGGAAGTAGTAGGGCAGTTGGCCGACGTCGAGCCGCAGCGCAAAGCTGCCCAGGACTGAGACAAGGATCAGGGCCAGATCGCCGTAGAACACGTAGCGATTGCGCACGTGCGGCCGCGTTGCTATCGCATCCACCGCAGCGTCTCCTGCAGGCCTGCACGCAGAGTGGATTGTGCTTCAAAGCCAAGTACCTGGCGGGCTTTGGCCGGACTGCCGACGGACTCGCGAATGTCGCCCGGCCGATGCGCGGCAAAGCGCGGGCCAGGCGCACCCGGCAGCAATTCATAGAGCATGTCCACCAGGTCAAGCAGGCGCGTCTTCTTGCCCGTGCACACATTCAGGATCTGCCCTGCAGAGGCGGCACTCTCAGCAGCCAACAAGTTGGCCCGCACGACATCCCCGACAAAGATCAGATCGCGTGTTTGCTCTCCGTCGCCATAGATGGTAGGAGCCTCTTGCCTGAGCAGATGACGAATGAAGATGGGTACGGCGGCCGCGTACTGGGTATCCGGACGCTGCCTGGGTCCGAATACGTTGAAGTAGCGCAGCGCGCAGACTTCCAGTCCCATGCTTTGCGTATACAGCGAAGCATAGATCTCATCCACCGCCTTCGACGCTGCGTAGGGCGAAAGTGGCCGGGGGGCATCCGCCTCCCGCAGTGGAAGGTGGGCAGAATCGCCGTAGACTGCCGCGCTGCTGGCAAGCACAACACGCCGAACTTCGGCTGCCCGGGCGGCCTCCAGCAGGCCGGCCGTCCCCGTGCAGTTCACGTCGAAACACTCGGCAGGATGCTCCATCGACTCCGGCACCGAGACAAAGGCGGCCTGATGGAAGATGACATCGACCCCCTGCACCGCTCTGGCAATCTCGGTCTTGTCGCGCAAATCGGCCTTGATGACGTCGAGCCTGCCGGGACCGGCCCCGCTGCTGACAGCCTCGAGGTTGGCGCGCTTCCCGCTTGAGAAGTCATCCAGCACCCGCACCTGGGCTCCCGTGGAAAGCAGGGCGGCCACGATGTGCGAGCCGATGAAGCCTGCCCCCCCTGTGACCAAGTACGTCATGCCGTTTACCGGCCCTTGCGACCCAAGACCGTCCCGATCGTTCGGAGGATGATACCGACATCCATGAGCAGGGAGCGGTGAATGATGTAGTACAGGTCGTACTCAAGCTTGATTGCGGTTTCCTTCACGTCCGCCACGTAGCCATAGTTGATCTGCGCCCATCCGGTCAGTCCGGGCTTGACCAGAAGGCGGGCGCGATAGAAAGGGATCTCCTTCTGGTAGTGAGTCACCAGTTGCGACCGTTCTGCCCTTGGCCCAACCAGGCTCATGTTGCCGCGCAGGACGTTCCAGAATTGGGGAAGTTCATCCAAGTGCGTGCGCCGCAGGAACCAGCCGAATCGCGTCACGCGGGGGTCACCTTCGACGGTCGGCTGGTACGTGCCGTCCGCATCAGCATCCTTGTTCATCGTCCGGAATTTCAGGATGATAAAGCGTATGCCGCCCTTGCCGACACGGTCTTGGGTGTACATGACGGGCGGGCCGCTGTCCAGCAGGGTGAGCAGGGCAATCACGGGCCACAACGGGAGCAGGATGAGCAGTCCGATGAACCCCCCTGCAATATCCAGAAGCCGCTTCATGGCCAGGTATGCCCAGCTCACCCGAAGCTGGTCGAGGAAAGACCTGATGATCCAGTCTGACTCAAGATGGTGGATTGGTACACGAAGCGTGATCTCCTCATAGACCGTGGGCATTCGGGTCACCTCAACGCCTCGCTCCTGCGTGTCCAGAAGCACCTGGAAGGTCCCGCCCTGCACCTCGCCGGTGATGGCAACGACCACGTCTGAGACGCGGTACTGATCGATGATCGACAGCAGCTGGCGGCTCGTGCCAAGCACGGGAAATCCTTCATGCAGCTTGTGAAGTTTGCGGTGGTCATCGTCGATGAAGCCGACGAGGCTAAACGGCTTGGGGTTTGCGGCCGAGTAGACACGGGCCAGGGTCAAGCCGGCTTTGCCGGCGCCGACGATCAGCAGGCGCCGGGAGAGGCCCGAACTGGTGTAGAGGCGGACGTAGATCAGCCGCCAGAGCAGCGTCAACGTGGCGGCGAGAATGATGAAGACGCCCACGACAATTCTGGGGAGGGAGCCGGGCTCACGATTGAGAATGAAGGCCAGGGAATATGCCAAAAAGCCGACAATTGCCGCGATGGCAATGCCACGGAGCGTTCTTCGCACGCTGACCGCTGCGTGGGGATCGTACAGCTCCGACATGACCACGATCCAGCCGAGGGGCAGAAGGTAGAACCACAACGGCACCTCGATGCGCACCAAAGACTCAGCCCGGCCCGGTCTCACCCCAAGCGAGATCAGCCGCAACACGGAGTACTCCTGCCAGACTCTCAGGGCCAGCAAGACGGCGGCAGCTGAGGCAATCAGATCACCGACAACCAGCAGAATTCGATGTTCGCTGGGCCGAAAGCGCAGGGCGGGGCGTGCGGCCTCAACCATTGGCCCTGGTCCTCCCCAACAGCACGCTCCAAAGGAAGCCCAGCCCCCAAGAGAAGTGCATGGTGGCCAGCACCGGCACGGCCAACGGAGCGATCATTGCGTTTCGGTGCCTCCGCGCCAAGTCCACGCCCGCCAGCAGCAGCGCGGACAGATAGACCAGGACCACCAGGGCGAGCCCGATTACCACCTGCGGCCAGACAGCAGCCGCCGCCGCGGTTCCCAGCAGCACAAGGATGAACAGCGGAGGCAAAGCTTGCCGCCAGCGGATACTCTCAGGATATCTTAGGAGCATGCGGTACTTCCAAAAACCATAGCGCCAGTACTGGCGCGCCAATTCCTGGAGGGTTGAGCGCGACACGTAGGTGGATCGAATCTCGGGATCCATCCAGACCACGTTGCCCCGCCGTCGAAGGCGGTAGTTGAATTCGTAGTCCTCGTTGGTGAGAAGGTCCTCGTCAAAGGGGCCCACACTCTCCACCAAATCGCGCCGAAAAGCACCGAAGGGAACGGTATCCACAGCCCGCGCCTGGCCTCCGAGCCGATACAGGGCGTCCCCTGCTCCGAGCGGATGAGCCGCGGCGGCGGCGATGGCGGCAGCCAGCGCTCCCTTGCCACCTGGGACGATCTGCCAGACACCGCCCACGTTGGCCCCCCGGCCGGTTTCGAGAGCTTGAACACAGCGCTCGACGTACTCCGGAATCGGGATCGAATGCGCGTCCAGGCGAACCAGGATCTGACCACTTGATTCCCGAATCGCCTGGTTCAGGCCAGAAGGTATGGTTCGCTTGTGATTGTCGACAACCTTGGCGCGCACGGAGGGATGGTCTCTCTGAAAACGGGCGACTTCTGCGCGCGTTCCGTCTTCAGAAAAACCATCGGCAATGACGATCTCCAGCTTGTCCGCCGGATACGACTGCCCTTGGATTGCTGCAAGCAGCGCACCAATGGTGGCTTGTTCGTTGTAGCAGGGGATGATGATGGACACTGTCGGCTGCATCGCATTGCAGATTCTCAGGCCGCGCCGCGCAGATCCCCACCCCGCGGGGCACGGCAGGTGCACATGGGATTGCGCGTCCGGGCACAGAGTACTGCGAACTTGGATTTTACCACCGGGGCACCGTCCCCCTTCTGGGCAGCCGCGCGCCGGAGCCCACACGCGCAGTGCCCCACGCAGGCTGTTTGCAGTGGTCGCAATTCGGGACTATCGCGGGACTGGCAAACAGGTTCGGAGCCCGCCGGCCTCGGCCATCTTTGCAGGACAGGCGGCCGTGGGCCTGTTGGAATCCCGCCAGGTCGTGCGGGGAGCAGCCGCTGGCCGCCGGGAGTCGCAGCACGCACGACTCAGAAAGAACGAGCCCAGCGCCCTGGAACCGTCAATTTCTCAGAGGCTCTTGGATCGCGCAAGATCATTGGGGCCGGCGCTCGCGGTTTCGAGTTAAGGCTCACCAAGAGCGCCGAAGTCAGGAAGAAGCTCCGGATCCGGTCAGCGCCGTCGCCTCGATTTCGACCAGCGCCCCTTTGGGCAGGCCCGCGACCGCAACGGTTGACCGGGCAGGCGGATTCTCCGAAAAGAACTCGGCGTACACCTCGTTCATGGGGACGAAATCCCCAATATCCTGCAAATAGACCGTGGTCTTGACCACCTGCTCCAGCCCCGAGCCGGCGGCTTGCAGGACGTGTTTGAGGTTGGTGAGTGCCTGCCGTGTCTGCCCCATGATGCCTCCCTCGGCCAGCTCGCCCGTTGCGGGATTCAGGCCGATCTGCCCCGCACTGAACACGAGGTCGTCCGTTCGAACACCCTGAGAGTACGGGCCAATTGCCTTGGGGGCATGATCCGTGTGAATGGTCTGCTTCCCGGGTCGTTTCGCCATGGTCGCTCCTTTGTCGATGGTGGGATGTCAGAGCTTTGTGCCCCGATCCGCACCACAGCCGCGATTTCACGGTCACGAGGTGGGCCCCGCCAGAGGTCATGGGCAATCCGGAAGGACGGCCAACCGTCGCCCGGAGCTGGGGGGCCTGCTCCGGCTGCCGGCGCCTCGGGTTCCTGTTGCAGACCCCTCAGCTTGATGCAATGGGGATGGCGGCGGTTTCCCGCATGGGCTCGCCCTGCGGCAAGCGCACGCCGAGGGGAAGCGTGAGCTTGCCGAGAAGGATACGCTCCCCATGCCAGCCTGGAGGCCGCAGCACTCCTACGGCCGTCAACCCCCGGGCTTCATACACAGGGTGTCCGCGGTGAGGCGGGGCGGCAACCACACGGTAGGTGTAGGGAGCGGTCGCGCGAGAGGCTGCTCGTCTGGGCTCGCCGCCACGTCGTTGCACCCCTTGCACTAAGGGCTGTCTGCCAGCCCCTTCACTCCTTGCGCTTGATCAGGGTCAGATAGTTGCCTGACTTGGTCACCTTGTAGTCGACTTCATCCATGAGCTTGTGCATGAGGTAGATGCCCAAACCACCGATCTTGCGCTCGGAGAGGTCCGCGCTGACATCCGGCATTTCCACCCTGGTGAAGTCAAACGACGTGCCGCGATCCAGGAATGTCATGCAAAGACGATCCTTCGCAAACTCGCACCGCAGCAGGAAGGTCTGATCCGGTCTTCCGGCGTAGGCGTGTTCAATGATGTTCGAGGCCGCCTCGTCAGCCGCCAACTGCACGGCATAGACGGCCCGGTCACTGAAGCCCGCGGCCCGGGCTTGGGAGGCCACGTGCTCCCGTATCTCATCCAGGTTCTCAAACTTGGCGGCGAATTTTCTGGTCGGCATCAGGCAGTTAAAGACCGCCTCACGTACGGCGGGGGCGGCCTTGTGTCAGACGGATATCCGGGGGTGGGCTCTACATCAGAAGCTGCCAACGGCTTCCAAGGAATCAGGGAAGACCCGGAAGAGCTCCGTGAATCCTGCCAGTTCCAGAGCCTCACGGATCCGCTCGGGGACCGAGGCCAGCAGCACCTCACCCCGGCCGTAGCGCTTGCACTGCCTTTGGGCAGCCAGCAGCGCGCGAAAGCCAGCACTCGACATGTACTCGAGCTTTTCCATATCGACCACCATCTTGACGACACCTGCGGCGATCAGACTGTCCAATTTTTCGCCGAAGGCCGGGGCCGTGGCACTATCCACCCGGCCCTCCACGGACAAGAGCTGGCAGTGCTTGAATTCCTTGGTCGTGATCTCCATACGGTACCTCCAGCCAGCTAGCACGCACGGCCGATAGGCCGCGGATTATACCATGTGG
>DATIPW010000054.1:0-4111 GCA_035471605.1 Anaerolineales bacterium
TCAGGACCCGCGCCGGAAACTTCTGCCAATCGAAGGCATCCGATTCCTGCCACACCAAGACTCGGTAGACGTATTCGGCGGGATAGACCAGCAGGGCTGCTACCAGGGCCAGCACGATAGATCCAAACACGGCCAACAGGAGCCGGCCAAGTATTGCCTTCGCCCTCATAGCTGGTGCCCGGTGATGGCTGGCTCACTGGGGGAAGCCTTGGCAAGCAGGCCGGCCGAGTAGCCGCCATCCAGCTCTAGGGCGACTGTGGTCGTTTTGTTGTCAGCGGCGAAAGGAGCGACCCGCATCATGAATTGGCCTTATCGTCGGAGAGTAGGACCTCGGTGACGCCGCTGCCGGGTCGGAACATCTGGCGCCGGTTCAGCCAAATGATGATGGCTCCCGCGATCACCCAGAAAACGTAGTCCCAGGGTTGAGCATCGGGAAACATGGGATTCATCACCAGCAAGTGGTAGAGGATGGCGATGGAGATGCTGCCTCGAGAATCGTTGAACAAGGGGGTCAGGACCACGGAAAGGGTGACCACCCCGACGAACCAGGGGCCGAACGACCAGGCGCTGTAAACCACTCCGCTCAGCAAAAAGGCGGGAATGTGCCAGATGCCCCAGATGATGCCCAGGATCAGCCCCGCCCAGAACGGAGCGAATTTGCGCTGCAGCAGGGGCAGCGCCAGCCCGCGCCAGCCGAACTCTTCTCCAACGGGCCCCAGGAAGAGAGCCAGCACCCATGCCCCAAACATCTCGTACCAGGGTGAGAAGGGAAATGGGTCGCCGATCGATCCCTTCACCGCGGCACCGAGGTACACGATCACAGGGATGCCCAGCAAGAGGAACAACCACCACCACCTGGAGGCAGGCGAGAGGGTCAGGCGGCGGAAGAAGCTTCCCAGACCTTTGATCCCGTAGGCGCGCCATACCAGAAAGATCCCTGCAAGGCTGGGCCCATATACTGCCAGCAAGAACAGCGGATTTGTATTGCCCATCTCACCAAAGATGGCAACGACCTGGTCGGTAAAGAACACAAGCAAAACAGCTATGCTCCAGGTCCAGCCAAAGACAAGCGCCAGGAACAGATACAGGGTGTTGACTGTGATTGGGGATCGGGCCTTGGTTTCTTGTTTCATCGGGTTTCCTCCTTGTGCCTTGGCTGGGACGCAATCGGCCGGGTTGGTCGGCGCGATATGAATCACGGGGGAAGGCAATCGGCCGCGCGGCCCACGCCGCTGTCAGTGCAGGCCAGTTCATCTCCTGGATGCCGCGTCGGACCTGCTGTATCAGTCACAGTGCACCGTACTTTTCCTTGCGAGATCCAAGCCCTGGGGCATCGCGACGGGCAGCAGGCCGTGCCCCGGCCCCGGGCCGCTACGTGCGTCCGACTTCGGCCCTGATTGTGCAGCATGGCCTGAATGGGTCCGCATCATCCATGGGGGCGAACGGGATCCTGTGGAGCCACCTTGCGGCCTTTCTCAACATGCTTGTCATGGACCATGGCTCGGATGGCTGAAACCCATTCCGTTCGGCTCGAGCAGAATGGCGGCTTTCTACGGAGCTTGGTTTGAACTGCCCCGCAGGAGGATGATGGCCAGCCAGACGAACCAGAAGAGCTGGGCGACGCCAAAGAGCCCCGTGAGATCCGTGAGTCCGGGCACAAGAGACAGAATTCCCACAACTCCCGCCACCAAACCCAGGTAGCCGGCGCCTCTTGGCAGCTTCGCGGTGCGCAGAGCAGCCCAACTGATCAGCAGGGTCCACAGGCCTCCCAGGATTTCACCGTTGCCGTTGCCCAGGCCGTTGGCCACGGTCTCGATGCCCAACCAGGTGAGGGCGGCTTGCGCAGGGTCTTTCGCGTACATTTGGACAACCGGGCCGATGCCGGCATTGGCGACCATGCCGCTCGCAACCAGCGCACCCGCCCAGATGATGCCGATCACGGTGGCCCACTGGGCCAGGGCAGGCGCGGCCGATTTCAGGCGATCGTACAGGGCCAGGCACAGGACCACGAGGAAGATTCCGAAGAACACATACATGAGCAGATTCGTGGAGAAGACAACCACCTGCTGCTCGACCAGCAGTGCGACCTTCTGTGCTGGATCGGTGATGCTCGGGTAGTCCAACACAATGAGAAAGAGCACGATACCAACCGCGTAGGCGGCTGCTAGATAGACTGCCGCCAGCCCACCCGCTCTTTGTAGCATCTTCATGGATTGCCTCCTTTTCTTGATCCAAAACCCCGAGCTAGTGCAGCTCGACAACGGATCTGCGCCGGCTGGGCGATGCCTTTGCCGGGCGATGCGCACGCGGTCTACGCCGAATCAAGATGCACCTGCACGTCGGTCATCCGTGCTGGGTCATCCTTGATTCTGGCACTCGGCCCGCGGGCCGAATTCATGGACTTGTTCTCGCTGGATGCTCTCTGGCGCGCAGACCTTATTCCCCCAATCTTGCGGAAGTTGATGCTGGGCGCCGCTTTGGAACCGCCGGTCAGCTCCTACCCTCTTTCTGCTCAGCGTGAGCTCCGTTCACCACATTCGGGGCTCCGACGGATATGAAAGGCAACTACTCAGGGGATAGGGGTGATCGTTCTCCCAATGTTGGGATTGTAACATGTCGCTCTCCGCCCGTCGCCGTGCGCCCTCAATTGACCACCGTTGCACCTCGAGCCAGGCGACAAGTACCGAGCACGCGGCGGCTGCTCTGCCGGTGCACGCCAGATGCGATGGCGGGTAGACGCTCAAGAAGCCGTGCCCCGCGAGATCAATCACGCGGCGCGCTGCGATAGTTGCTACGCGTTCCGCTGCTCAGGGAGCGCGCTGCCTGTCTCCCGGGAGGTACCAGCAAGGCTATCGCTGAAGGCCTGCAGCTCCGGTTGCAGGGCAGCCCACAGCGTCACCAGGAGGGCCAGCCCACCCGCCAGGACAAACATGAGATCGAGGTCCCACTTGCTCACCGCACCGGAAATCGCCTGAGAGACCGGAACCAGGCCTGCGCTGGCAAACACCAGGATGCTCATCATTCTTCCCAACATGTCCTTCGGCGTTCGCGTCTGGAACCAGGTGAACAGGATGATGGCCAAGTATCCGTTGCCCAGTCCCAGAACTGCCAGCAGTCCGAAATCCACCCACGTCGACGGAATGTATCCCAGCGACCCGATCACGACCCCGAACGCGGCGAGCAGCGCGAGCAAGATCGCCTTCATCAGAGCACCGCCTGGCCGCGGCAGAGAGCCGGCCAGGAGATAGCCAACCAGGTTGCCAGCTGCGAAGGCCGACATGAGCAGCCCAAATGCAAAGGCACCCTCGGGCAGCCGCTGGTCTGCCAGAACCGGAATGCCGACGAGCAGCGGGCCGACAAGCAGGAAGTTAATGGCGGCAAGGATCAGGAACATCAGCCTCAGGATGCCATCGGCCCACAAGTAGCGAATGCCATCTGCAACGTCGCGCCACAAGCCTCCGCCCGCCCCCGCGGCGCTGCTGACCTTCCGCCCGCCGCCGCGCATGAGCCACAGGCACGCGGCAGAAATCAAAAACGTCGTGGCATCGATCGCGAAGGCCAAGCCGATGCCGAACCAGGACTCGGAATACGCGCCGATTACTATGCCGGCCAGGGTCGGGCCCACGAAACCCGCCAGTTGCGTGACGCCCATGATGGCTGCGTTGCCCCCCTGCAGATCCTCCTCCCGAACCAGCATCGGCACGATGCTGTTCTGCGCAGGCACGGCAAAGCCCGCCACCAGGCCGAAGCCCAAGCTGAAAGCATACACCATCCACGTCTCGACCCCGCCCGAGAACACGGCCAGTGCCATAACTCCGGTCAACACCAGCCGAACTACATCAGAGGTGAGCATTACCAGCCGCGGGGAAAGGCGGTCGGTGACGGCGCCACCCACCAGCATGAAGATCGCGCGCGGCAGACCCTCCAGGGCCAGCACGATCCCCAGTGCCAGAGGATCGCCCGTCAGCTGCAGCACCAGCCACGGCGTCGCAATCAGGGCAAATTGATCACCCAGGAGCGAAGTCGTCGACCCGGCGAACAACAGGCGGAAGTCGCGGAGCGACATGACCCGCAGCATGGGATTGGAATGGGAGTTATGTTCCATCAGCTC
>DATIPW010000055.1:0-5827 GCA_035471605.1 Anaerolineales bacterium
CCAATGCCGGTGATATCGAGTATCGCCAAATCCGCGGCGGGTCAGTTGACTCCCAGGAGCTGTTTACGACCCTGACCACTGGCAACCAGTACTTCTTGGTGACAGATTTTGAGGAACTTGCGCGACAGCCCGAATTGGAGCGGCAGCTCGCCGGTTTTGCCGTCCTATTCCATGGTGACAACTACGTGATCTTTGACCTGGAAAGACCGGCAGGCTCGTGATGCGGGTCGATTCACCTCCCATCCTCGTCACCGGTGCCCATCGCACAGGAACAACCTGGGTTGGCAGGATCTTGGCGACAGCGCCAGATGTTGCGTACATCAGCGAACCCCTCAATGTTCTCCATGGCCCTGGGGTACTTGGCTATCAGGTTGACAGCTGGTACGCCTACATATGCCCTGAAAACGAGCCGCGCTACCTGCCCGCCTTCAGACAACTGCTTTCTTATCGGTATCAACTGGGCGCGGCGCTAGTGTCGAGCCGTTCCGTGCGCGATCTCGGGCGCATGGCGCGCGACGTCGCCATCTTTACGGCCGCCCGGCTCAGGCGGCAGACCGCCCTCTTGAAGGACCCGTTTGCGGTCTTCTCGCTACGTTGGTTTGCCGAAAAGCTCATGTGCCGCACTGTAGTGACCGTTCGGCACCCCGCTGCCTTTGCCAGCGGGCTCAAGCGCCTCGATTGGGCGTTCGACTTCCAGAATCTCATGCGCCAGCCGCTGCTCATGCGGGATCACCTGGAGGGTTACCACCCTGCCATGCTGTCTGGGACCGCGCGCGACGTGATCGGCCAGGCAGGACTGCTTTGGACCATGATCTATGCCACTGTGCACAACCTGCGCACAAGCGTTCCGGGGGTGCACGTCGTGCGACAAGAAGACCTGGCCTTGAAGCCCGTGGAAGGTTTCCGCCAACTGTATGGCCAGTTGGGTCTGGATTATTCGCCGCGTATCGAAAGGGCCATTTTCGAGTCCAGCCGTGCAGGGAATCCAGCGGAGTTGTCGCGGCGGCGGACCCATTCCGTCAGAATGGATAGTCGGGCAAGTCTGAACAACTGGAAGCAGCGGCTCTCACCTGCGGAGGTGGCCCGGGTGCGCGATCTCACAGACGGCGTGGCTCAGCTTTACTATCCGGAAGAGAGTTGGAATTGATTCCTGCCGAACCGCTGGTGACGGTTGTCACGCCGTCGTTCAATCAGGCAAACTTCCTTGAGAGGACGATTGAGTCTGTTCTCTCCCAGGACTACCCCCGCCTGGAATACATCATCGTGGATGGGGGTTCAACAGATGCAAGCCCGCAAATCATCGAACGCTACCACTCCCGTCTGGCCTGGTGGGCCAGTGAGCCCGACATGGGGCAGGCGGATGCACTGAACAAGGGCTTCGCGCGGGCGCGCGGCGACATCCTGGCCTGGCTGAACTCGGATGACACATGGCTGCCCGGCGCGGTCCAGTCCGCGGTGCGGGCATTCCAGCTCCGGCCTGACAACGGCCTCATCTATGGCGATGCGAACTACGTCGACGCGCAGGACCGCATTCTCGGTCAGTTTCCGGCGGCCCAGACGGACTACAAGCTGCTGCGGCAGGGATACGTGCATATTCCCCAACAAGCTGCCTTCTTCCGCGCGGATCTCTGGCGCTCACTGGGCCCGCTGGATGCCTCCTTGTACTTCGCCATGGACTACGATCTTTGGGTTCGAATCGCAAGGGTGGCGCAGGTACAATACGTTCCGCAGACTTGGGCCAATTTCCGTCTGCACAGCGCGGCCAAGACGCTTGCGGCCGATGAGCGTTGCTGGCCCGAGATGTTGCGCGTCCACTACCGCGATGGTGGATCGCCTGTTTCGATCATTGTGGCCAAGTTTCACTTGCGCAAGCTGGTGGCGCCGCTGCTGCGCTGGAAGCGTCGCCGCCTGCTGCTACGAGGTTCCTGATATGAGTCGACCGATGCGACGGGCATCCAGCCCGCGCAGGCCTCGCGCCGGGGGCTATGCATGGGTGCTTGCACCTCCGACGCTGGATGACGCAATTCGTCTCTTGCGGGCATGGCGCTTCTGGCTCTTGGGCGGGATCGTCGGTGCGCTGCTGGGATCGGCAGTGTATGTCTTGAGTCCCCCTCCGTATCGCGCCCGGGCAGCCGTAAACGTGGATTTCCATATGGAAGAGGCCTGGCCGCAAGACACCGACCGCCAGCAGTTCTACTATCTTGAACGCCAGACGCGCAAAATGGTGGAGATCGCCATTTCGGACGCGACGCTCGGAGTTGTGGCGGACGAGATCCCGGGAGTCACGCTGCAGCAGCTGCGAGCGGGCGCCGCGCAGCTCAGCCAACCCGGAAACGGAGGCTGGCACTTCTATGCCACCGATGATGATCCGGAGCGTGCCAGGCAGATCGCTGCAACCTGGGCGCGCGCCTTCTGTGATCAGATCCGCCGGATGGTGGCCGTGGGGTCTGAGTCCGGACTGGAGCGATATATCACAGTGGAACTCGTGCAAGCAGAGTCCCTACCCTTGGATCGAACCCAGGGCATCGGCAGCTACATGCTGGTTGCTGCTGTTGCGTTGCTCGCACTTGCCTCGCTGGGCACGCTGTTCTTTCGCATCCAGGTATGAAAGCCCAGGCGCATGTCCGTCCGCTGGCTGCTCTTGCGCGTTTCCTGTGGGCGGCAACACTGTTGACCCTTCCTGTTACCAGTTTTCGCTACTTCCCTGCCGGCGAGGGCACCTACGTCCGCCCGCTGGCTGTTCTCCCCCTGGTGCTGCTCTTGGCGACCCTTCTGCTGCAACTCTTGAAAGGCCAGATCGGCCCTCCAGCGGCGCCGCCGCTCGTGCCCTTTGCGGTCTTCTTGTTGATCTGTGCCGCCACTAGCGCCCTCGGTATAGGATTCGATCCGCTGCCCATGCGCGGTCAGGAGGCAGCTTCCCGGGTTCTTCGCGCCTGGGCCACGGTCCTTGTCGGCGCTGGCTTCTTCCTTGGCGCAATCTGGATGAATCGCGATGAGCGGTCCCTGCGCTTCTCGGTGAGATGGCTGCTCTTCGGTTTTGTGGCCGACGTCTTTTGGAGCGGTGTCCAGGGGGCCACGTTCTATCTGCAAGTCCTGCCCAAACCGCTTGTGACGCACTGGCAGCGGCTCTTTTCGCTTCGGGAGTTGATACGCACCAACCGCATATCCGGGATGGCGTATGAACCCGCGTGGCTGGCGGGGCAGATTGCCACGGTGTATCTGCCTTGGCTTACGGCCGCCGTCCTGACCAAGGTGCGGATGACCCGGTATCGATGGTTTGAGCCCTGCCTCTTGATTGCGGCGCTGGCGCTCGTCCTCGCAACCTTTTCCCGCGGGGGAATTCTGACAGCGCTCGTCTCGGCCGGACTGGGCGTTGTGCTGGCCGGCCGTTCTGAGCTCTGCTTGGTCTGGAAGTGGCTGACGGCCCGCGTTGCGCGTCCCAAAGATCAGGCATTGCGCCTCGGAGTCACCGCAGTTCTTTTGACCATGGTGGCCGGCGCGGGCTTTTTGCTGGCCCAGCGGGGCTATATCTCGCGCCTTTGGGACTCCGGGGCCGCTGACCTTCCGGATTTCCTGGTCCGAAACTCGGCCGGCGCCCGCGGCGCCTATCTCTCGAGTGGGTTGGAGATTTATCAGGAATTTCCGTGGACGGGCGTTGGCCTCGGTGCCAGCGGCCTCTACATGTATGGCCGCCTGCCGGACTGGGCGCTGACCACGGTCCCCGAGATTGCCCGCCAGCTGAGTCCGGAAAGCCGTCTCTATCCAAATCCCAAGAACTTGTATGTTCGCCTGTTGGCCGAGACGGGCATCGCAGGACTTGTCGCGCTGCTTGCCTTTCAGCTCTATCTGCTGGGTGAAACGCTTGCGGCCTTCCAGCGCAAGGGGCCTGTATGGCGATATGTGGGAATCGCGGCGCTGTGCACATTTGTGGCTCTCTTGCTCTACAATATGACTCAGGATTCTTTTGCTACACCCAATCTGTGGATCAACCTCGGCATCCTCGCCGGAATGTCGGGTGCCAAGACGAACCTGGGAAACGGGACAGCCTAGATTCTGGAGTGATGCCCAGACTGCGACACGGGATGATCATTCTTTCAGTGGGCATGCCGCGCGCCGGCTCAGGCTGGCATTACAATCTCATCCATGACCTGATGCGGGTCACTGGCTGTGCTGAGGCCTCCGTGATCCGGACCCGATTTGGACTGCAGGGCGTCCTCACCGAGGTCAACTGCAACATCGGAGTGCTCTCGGCCCGCAGGCTTGGGATGGTGGCCGTTCCTGCCCTGCTCGGCAATACGTTCGTGATCAAGGCGCACTCCCGGCCCACAGCCGCCTTTCGAATCATGCGCGCCGTGGGCCTGGTGCGGGCCACCTACATCTATCGGGATCCCCGCGACGCCATGCTGTCCGCCATGAACTATGGAGAGCGGGCCCTCCGCAAGGGCCGGCCCAATGCATTCTCCCACGTGGTGGATTTCCCCAGGGCGCTTGACTTCATGGCGGTCTACGTGCGCATCTGGGATGCATGGGTGCGCGAGCGCGGCGTCTTGATCGCCCGGTACGAAGATCTGCTTCAGGACTATGAGGCCGAGGCCCGCCGCCTTGTCGAGTTCCTTGGCTTGGATGTGACCCGCCAGGAGGTCAGCCAGGTCGTTCATCGTCTGCGCCCAGAGCAGGCTGAGGTCCGCCAGGGCGCTCACTTCTTTCAGGGGAGGATTGGCCGATTTCGGGAAGCCTTTACCCAGAGACAGCAGCAGGAGCTTTCTGCGCGCTTCGGGCGGTACCTGGCCGAGATGGGATACGCGACCTAGGGCTGGGATCGAGGGCATCAAGAAGGACGCCCTCAGGCGAGCGCGGGGGCCAGCCTGCCCAGGTCAGCCCCAGCACCGACTGACCCGCGTGGAGGTAAGTTGGCGAGAGGACCATGCCGACCTTAGCGTCGTTGCACTACTTCGCCCATGAAAGCCTGAACTACTCAAGGCCCGCGATGATTCTGATTCACGGTGCCGGGGCCCATCATCTCTTTTGGCCCCCTCAGATCCGTCGCCTCGCGGGTCAGCGCACCTTTGCCTTGGATCTGCCGGGGCACGGCAGATCTGGCGGAGTAGGGCATCATCGAATCGAAGACTACGTCGCGTCAGTCCTGGATCTCATGCGTGGGCTGGGCGTGAACGCCGCCGTTTGGGTAGGGCATTCGATGGGAGGTGCGATCGTGCTGGAGGCGGCGCTGCGCCATCCTCGGCGTGTTCTGGGCCTGGGCTTGATTGGCAGCGGAGCTCGCCTGCGAGTCGATCCGGTCATGCTTCGGAAAAGCTCCGAGGAAGCCACATTTTCGGCGGCACTCGGCATGCTGGGCGCACGCTCGTTTTCAGCTGCAACGCCGCCTCGTCTCAGGGAGCTGGCCATGCAGCGCATGTCCGAGATGCGCTCCACGGTCCTCCACGGGGATTGGATGGCCTGTGACAATTTCGATGTGATGCACAGCCTCTCTGCCATCGATCACCCTGCACTCATCGTCTGCGGGGCCGAGGATCAATTGACGCCCGTGGGATATTCCAAATACCTCCAAGCACACATCCGGGGTTCGCAACTGCACATCATTCCCGATGCGGGCCACATGGTCATGCTGGAGCAGCCGGACCGGACGGCCCAGCTGCTCGACCGTTTCCTGGAATCAATCGCCTACCGGCCCGGGTTGTAGCTGCCGCACGGAACCGCGAGCGCAGACTGAGCCCTTCCGGAATGGTCCGATCAGGAGAACAACTGCCGCAGGTGCGGTAGGGCGTTCGCCACTGCCCGTCCTCGGTGACTCAACCTGTTCTTCCGG
>DATIPW010000056.1:0-2225 GCA_035471605.1 Anaerolineales bacterium
GCACCCACCACGGTGATGTGCTCTGATGCGACGCCCGCGCGCTTGAGCGTCTCGACCTGGTCTTGGATGCGCCGGGCATAGGTGGGTGGATAGGCATCCCTCTCGCGCTGTTCACTGATGACCGTCAGGCCGGGGATGCCAAGCCGCTCCAGGATGGCGGCATACTCATAGGCGCCAAACCGGGGATCCACGGCCTGCAGGCCTTGCTCCTCGATGATCCGGCCGTGCAGGTAGAAGAGATAGCGGCCGGCAGGATCGACGGAGGCAGGGAAGCTGTAGGCAGCCAGCGGCGAGGCAGCCGCCGTCGCCGGGGCGCGGGCGGTCGGTGCGGTCGTGGGCACAGACGTTGTGGAGGCGGAAATCGTCGCTGGCGGCGAGGCGCAGCCGGCGAGAACTGCAGCAACGAATGCCGCGAGCCCAGGCAGCCTGTGCACCGCAGCGAGACGGTTCAACGCCCGGCGATTCACCCGCCGGACTCGCAGGCGTGCATGGATCCCAACAGCCAAGCCAGCAGGCACAGGAAGATCACCGTGAGCGTGCCGATGGGCAGGGCGGCGCCCCACGCAGCCGGAAGGCGGCGCGCGGCTTGCAGCACCGGCGTCAGTAATATCGGCACACCGGTCAGGATCACGAAGACCGCGAAGACCGGGGCGAGCGTGAAGGCCAGAGGCCTGCCTTTCAGGAGCCAGATGCCCGTCAGGATCATTGCCGGCAGGAAGAAAGCGTAGTCGAGGCTATGCACGAGATTGGCGGGGATGCCCATGTCCCGAAAGACCACGCGCTTTGTCGCCCGCCTCCTTCCTTTACACCGCCCTACGCGGCCGTCCACTGTCTGATCTGCGACGGGGTAACGGCCTCGGTCAGCAGCCGGGTGTACCAGTGGGTCACATCGCCCTTTGCCGCAAAGAGTGACGTCAGCAGCTGCCTGCCCCAGTAGTAGGTGAATACGTAGGAGCGGTACAGGGGGGTTTCCAGGAACTCCAGCTGCTTGGCGGCTTCCGCCTCCGTGCGCAGTTCATAGCGCTGCAGATAGCGGGCGGACTCCGCCGGCCCGGCCCGCCGGTCGTGCAGCAGGAAGGCGGCATTGCCACGCGCCCCGGTCAGCGTTTGGGTGGCCTCCTGGATCTTGATCTCGCCTTGGGCATGCGAGGGATCCAGGCCGGCCCGCGGGAAGATCTCCCGGGTGTACCATGCCAGCAGGGCGTCGTCGGGCATGATGACCGACAGGGCACAGGTGGCAATGCCTTCCGAGATGACGCAGGCTGGGGAATTGATGAGGGCCACGCTGTGCTCCAGGCGGCCCTCCTGCTGCAGAAGCCGGCCGTCCTTGATCGAGAGCTCCGTGTGATGGCCGGGATACGCCTCATGCGCCACCAGCTCCACCAGCAGGTTTGCCCGCAGCGGAAGGTCCGTATTGAGTTCGATGCGCGAGCGGCCGTTGCCGAGGTACCAGTTGTACGCGGCCCAGGGCTTGCTTTCCACAAAGTGGAAATCCAGCGATTCCGCCTGCGGAAGCGGAAAACGTTTGCGGCTGGCCTCTCGCAAACGTTCCTGGATCGGCGGCAGCAGGCTCCGGGCCTGCTCCACCGAGATCTCGAGTGCCTGCTTGCGGGCGGTCAGGCGCTCCTGCAGCGTATCGCCTGGCGGCAGAAGCTCATCCAGCTGGCGGTGAGCCTCCTCGAAGCGGGCTTCGTCGATCCACGTGGGTCGTATGTCATACAGCAAGTCGGCTTCGTCAGCCAATGCCAGCGTTTCCCCCGCCAGGAGGCGCAGGCTGGTACGCATGGCCCGCACCTGGCGAGCCAGGTAGTCCTTGCGCTGGGGATCCATCTCAGCCGCCGCACCCAGGGCATCCTCCAACGCGGAAGCCCTGCGCGCCAACTCGTCAGGCGGCCGCCGCCCCTCAAGCCTGGCCTGCTCTCTCCAATCGGCGGGTCCGTAGTAGGCGTCAATGTAGCCGGGCAGGTGCTGGTCAATGGCCAGCGCCAGGCGAACGTAGTCCTGCGCGAGGGCGGCTCCCGCCATGTCACACCTCCGGCTTCCTGGGAAAGTCAGCCCATGCTCGAACAGGGGGTGAACTAGAACACCAGGATCACGCCGAACACAACCTCAAACCCCAGGCTGACCCAGTTCGACTGCGTCGGCGACTTGTCCAGGAAGATCGAGACCAGGCGCGCCAGCGCGACGCACAGGTAGGTGATGCCGCCGGCCTGGAAGGCGACGGG
>DATIPW010000057.1:0-41347 GCA_035471605.1 Anaerolineales bacterium
GCGCCCCGCAGCACCGTTTTCAGATACGGATTGACGCCCAGCTGGTTGAAGACGGTGTCCAGAACCCCAAAGATCAGCACCCCGGCGAGCGTGCCCCAGACGCCACCCTTGCCGCCGGAGAGAGCCGTTCCTCCGACGACAGTGGTGGCGATCGATTCAAGATCGTAGATGCCGTCGGGGCCCACCCAGGGTGCTCCAGACTGCAGGCGGCTTACCAGGAAGACGCCCGTCAACACGGCGGACATGCTGCACAGAACGTGAGCCAGGATCACGATGCGGTCTGTCCGCAGCCCGGAGAGCCGCGCGACCTCCGCGCTCCCGCCCACCCCATACAGGTGAGCTCCGAACTTGGTGCGGGTGAGCAACAGCCAGCCAGCGATCACGATGATGAGCAGCACAAAGATCGAGACCGGAATCAAGTTGAAGAGTTTTGCATAGCCAAAGAATTGAAAGCTCTTTGGCACGCTGCCGGTGTAGTTGGAGAAAGAGGCGTTAATCCCACCTGCGAGAAACAGGCTCATTCCGAGAGTGGCTATGAAGGCATTGACGTTCAGCTTGGTGATCACGAGACCATTGATCAGTCCAACGAGAGCGCCGATCGCAAAGACGATCACGATCGCCAGGGGCACCCTGGCCGGATCACCCTGCATGATGTAGGAAGACAGGACGGCCGTGACGCTGATCAGATACGCCACCGAGAGGTCGATCGAGGCGCCGACGATTACCAGGGTCTGGCCCACGGCCACAATGCCCAAGGCCACGGAACGGACGATGATGTTGAGGACGATATTCGGATTGGTAAAGATCTGGCCGTCCGAAAAGATCTGATCCAGTACGCCGCCGATCAGGAAAATGACGATCAGGAAGATGTAGACCGGCGGGATCCGGACGGCCCGCAGTGCCCGAGAGAAACTGCTGCTGGGGGCGGTGGTTGCAGTGGTGGCCATACTATTCCTTTCCCTGCGCCGATTTATCGTTGCCGCCGTGACCGGTGGCCATCAACATGATGTCCTGCTCGCTCGACCTGGCAGGCAGCTGGCCGGCTACGCGGCCATCCCACATCACCAGGATGCGGTCGCTCATTCCCACGACCTCGGGCAGCTCTGACGAGATCATCATTACCGCGATGCCCTTGCGGGTGAGGTCGCGGATCATGTCGTGGATGCTGGCCTTGGATTCGACGTCGATGCCTCGGGTGGGCTCATCGAAGACGAAGACATCTGCCTCTGAAGCCAGCCACTTGGCCAGCACGACCTTCTGCTGGTTTCCACCACTGAGGAACTGGGCCTCGCGATCAAACGAGTCTGTACGGATATCCACCTGCGTGCCCAGCATGGGGACCAGCTTTCGCGATCTGCGAACACCATCCCGCTGGATGGCGCCGAAGATCGACTCGATGGCGCGCACCGTGAGAAGCATATTGTCGCGGATCGACTGCCTGGGAGCAATACCCTCGCTCTTGCGGTCCTCAGTGACAAATCCCATCTTGTTCTTGATGGCCTTGGTGGGATTGCCGACCGCGATCGCCTTGCCGTGGAGTTCCATGGTACCGGTCCGGAAGGGCGCAACTCCAAACAGGGCTTGGGCAAGCTCGGTGCGGCCTGAACCCTGCAGGCCTGCGACGCCCAATACCTCTCCCCTGCGAAGCTCAAAAGTAATGCCTTTCAGGAAGTGATTCCCGGCATCCTTGACCCTCAGGACCACCTCCCCAAGCTCTTCGGGGGTCCCCAGTGGAGGGAAGTAGTGATCCAGAGTGCGACCGACCATGAGAAAGACCACGTCCGCAGGTTGAACCTCTTCTGTGTTGACGGTCTTGACCAGTTGGCCATCTTTCAGTACCGAAATCCTCTCGGCGATGTCGAAGACTTCAGGCAGCCGGTGGGAGATGAAGACGATCGCCATACCGCGAGCCTTGAGTCGTCTTATCAGGTCATAGAGCAGCTGCACTTCCGTATAGGTTAGCGCCGCCGTGGGCTCGTCCATGATGAGAACTCTGGCATTCAGTGAGATGGCCTTGGCAATCTCCACTAGCTGCTGCTCTGCCACTGAGAGGCCGCTGACAACGGCAGTGGGCGAAATCATCTTGTTCACGCCGAGTTCTTGCAGCACGGCCGTAGCCTGCGCATTCATGCGTCGGACGTCGATCACGCCTAGTCGGGATGGCTCGCGTCCGATGAAGATGTTATGGGCCACAGTCCGGTCGGGGAGCAGATTGAATTCCTGGTACATGATGCTGATGCCCTTGCGCTGCGCCTCGACAGGGTGGGAAAACGCAACCCGTTTCCCTTCCAGGAGGATCTGTCCCGCATCGGGGACATAGGCGCCCGACATGATCTTCATCAGTGTCGACTTGCCGGCGCCGTTCTCTCCGACCACGGCGTGGATCTCACCTGCCATGAATTGGAGACTCACATCATGCAAAGCCTCCACGCCGGGGAAGCGCTTGGTGATGTGCTGCACCTCCAGCAATGGCTGCACTTGGCTCTTCTGGACCTTGGAGTTATCCGTTTTGCCTTTTGCCATTTGGACCTCGTCTTCTGCAGGCAATGTCATGCGAGGATCGACTTCAGGAACTGCAGTCCCTGGGATGCAATCGCGTCTTGGCTGGGGGCAATCTTGCGCCAAATGCATACTGCTCGGGCGATCTCGCTAACCTCGGACGTGAACGACTCAATCACCACGGGACCTGAATACTTGATCTCTTTGAGTGCGGACGCCACCTCCTGCCAGCGCACCTGCCCTGTCCCAGGGATGCCGCGATCATTCTCGCACGCGTGGAAGTGGAAGATCCGATCTGAAGCCTTGCGAATCGCAGCACTGCTGCTCCGTTCTTCCAGATGCATGTGGAAGGTATCCAGGTGCAGCCCAACGTTGGGCTTGCCAACCTGATCAATGAAGTCTAAGGCCTGATCCACGATGTTGATCATGTCCGTTTCGAACCGGTTCAGAGGCTCCAGCGCAAGGCGCACACCCATTTCACCGGCGATCTTCGCCATTTCGCGGACTCCGCTCACGGCGCGCTCCCACTCGGCCCGGCGCGCGGACTCGTCATCCAGGTGTGCCTTGCCCACGCCAGAATACATCGGCCCGCAGACGGTCGATGAACCCAGCGCAGCCGCGGCATCGATCAGCCAGCGGATGTAGGTCTTGGAGGCGTTCGAGATCGCGGGGTCCTCATTTGCCAGGTCGCGGTCCGGTCCCCATGCACCGCAGACCACAGCTTCCAACCCGTGCTCTGCCAGGCTCCGCTTGATCTCTGGCAGATCGATCGATTGAGGTGACTCAAAGGCAAGCTCAAGAATGTCAAAGCCCATGGTCTTCACCTTGGGCGCCAACTTCAGGGCTGCCGCGGTATCTAATGGAGAAACCCACACAAACGTGTTGACGCCAAACCTCACGGCCGCCCACCTTCCTCGTCTCGGGTCTCGCCGGGACCCTCCGGAACAATGGCAAGGACGTAGTCCAGGCCGAGGCCTATGGCACCAAGCATTCCTGCATCCGGGCCGATACCCGAAAAGACAATCTGGAGATTGCGGGTCGCCAGTGGCAGGGATCTCTTGAACACCGCCTGCCGGATGGACGACAGCAGCAAGTCTCCCAGGTTGCTCACCCCTCCGCCGATGACGATCATGTCTGGGTTGTAAAAGTTCACCAGGGCTGCCAGAACTTCCCCTACCAGCCGCCCGCTTTCGCGCACGACCTCGATCGCAAACGCATCACCTTGCTGGGCGGCGACGCCAACATCCTGGGCTCCCAGCACATTCCCATTGCTCTCATACCGTTGCATCAGGGCCGGGCTACGGCCGGCGCGGGCGCCCGCCAAGGCCCGCTCAGCAATACCTGCCCCGCCCGCGATTTTCTCCAAGCAGCCCTTGTTGCCGCACGGACACATCGGGCCGTTCTTGTCCACGCAAATGTGGCCGATATCGCCGGCGCACCCGCTGGAGCCTCGATAGATGCGCCCTTCACAGACTATGCCGGCACCGATTCCTGTGCCCATCTTCACCGAGATCACGTGGTCAGCCCCGCGAGCCGCTCCCTGCCTCATCTCACCCAAGGCCATCACATTCACATCATTGTCCACAACGACATTGGCGAAGGGGAACCACTGCTGCACAGTATCTGCAATCGGATAGCGATCCCAGCCCGGCATGATCGGCGGCGAGACCACTGTTCCGGCAGAGAAATCCACCGGCCCTGGTACGCCAATGCCGATGCCCATCACGTTTTCGGCCGCCAAACCATTCTTGGCGAGCCAGCCCTCGAGGAGCGCGCAGGCGCGGCCCAGCGTGCAGATGGGCCCGTCTTGGACAACTGCGGGCTCGGAGTGCTTGACCAGCAGTTTCCCGGAAAAATCAGCAATCCCGAGGTCGAAGTCGATCGCGCCGATCTGAATGCCGGCCACCACACCAAGCTTCTCATTCAGCCGGAATGACTTCGAGCGTCGGCCCCCTGAGTACTCCGTGGATGTATTGGCGACCAGGATGGATTTGCTGAGCAGGGAGTCGATGCAACCTGTGATCTTCGTACGCGAGAAGTCGGTAAACGCGACAAGGCTTGACTTGGTGAGCTCACCCTCTCGGCGAAGCAGCTCGACCAGCGCATTCTCGGCGGTCGATATCGATTTCCGCCGCGGCAGTTTTGCAGCCCGATCCAACCACCCCGGCATGGAGCTTGATGCAACTTCCCGGGGTCCCTTGTGAGTCACGCCTCGAGCAATGCCCATTGCTGGCTTCGGTCCTCTTCTTTTCCGAGGCACAAGATGCGCCTCGGTACTCGTGGGCAGGGCTACAGACCACTAAGGCTTGGCTGAGACTTTGCAGTGGTTCTTCGCGGGGAACTATCTTGGACCGGTAAGCCGTGAGAACGTGTGCGCCAGGGAAAGTAATTACATCATCACATGATTCTTAGGGAAAAGGCTCTCTATGTCAATATGTTATGTGTCACATTGCGCTAGTTTCGTCTATCAGCGTCATAACTGGCGGGAGACTACGCGAAAAACGCCGCCTACTGCTTTCGGCCCTTGGCAGAAAGCCCGTGCCCTAGTTGCTGACGCACTCAAGGTCAAAAACCTTCGAAATCGTTCTCAAGTCCTCCAAGTTGTGGCCTCTCGTCAAAATATAGTGGTGGGAAACCAAGTCCGCCACCAAGCGTTTGCCATTGGGCACTCTGATCACAGCGCCGTTGAGACAATGCGAGTTCTTGAAACCAGCATACTTGGGAAGCGCTCCCTCGACGACGGACCAACGATCAAAGGGCGGCATGAGCTTAACAAGGGTAATCTCGCCCTCGGCCAAGCGGGCGTCAATGGCAGTGGCGTTGTCATCCACGATTGCCAGAACCTTCGGCTTCAGCCTCCACTCAGTAGAAAACGATTGGGGCACCACGCCAAGGTAACCGCAGTGTGCCGCCAAGATGTGGTCTTCCGTACGACCGTCGACTGCGGGGAAGTGAGGAATGTGCTCATGCTTCAGGGCCGCGTCCCCCATTTCGAAGGGGTACAGGTTGGTCATCATGAAAGGCACACCCAGCGTCTTGCCGATCAGGATCTTGGTGAGCATGGATATCAGGTCCGCCTCGCAACCCCAGACCATGCGCTGATCCTCGAACAGGAAGTTCCAGGCCAAGCAGGGGGTGGTATCCGAGTACATGGACTCATTGAGGCAGTTGATGCCGACCGCGATGACGCTGGGATCACGATCCAGCTCGGCCTTGACGGCCAGGTACATCTTCACCGCGCTTAGGACCGCGCTGTCCTTGAGGCGAGAGATGGGAGTCCTACCCTTGCGCCTCGCCCACTCAGCACGTGCCGCCTCCTCCGGGATGGCACGCGCAGCGGCTGCCAGCTTCTTGAAGCTCCTCTTCACCACCTTCACGCCGTAGCGCGTCTCGATCTCCTGGACGCATTGCGGCTCCCACCAGTAGAAGCGTTTGAAAATGGGATCTTGCTGACCCTGGCTGGCGGGGTGGTCCTGGAAGACGAGCAGCTTGGAACGCTTGAGCTGCCGCTTCAGGGCGAAGGCACGGCATGCCTGGCGGGTCTTCTCCAGACTAGTCGGTCCTATGACCCGCACGCCCCGGGCCGTGAGAAAACTATTGATTTCCCAATCCCACATCGACACGGTTCCGAATTCGGAGGTCACCACCAGGAGCGGCTGGGGGAGTCTCTTGAACTTCTCCAGGAGCCCGTAGGCCTCGCCCAGCATCTGCGGAAAGATCACTGCATCGGCGGGTGGAACCCTGGCCCCGAGCTTGACGGGTGGCAGCAGATCGGCCTCATTGATCAGGAGTTGCTTCAGCTTGCCAAGCTGAGCCTCGAACTCGGAGTCGTTTGCGGACTTGAGGTAGAGGGGGACGATCCTGGCCTTCATGGCTACCGAAACCTTTCGTCAACCAAGCAATCCCAGAAGAAGAAAATCACAGGGACGGGGAGCCACATCAACCCCGTCATGGCTCGGACAGGTTTCAAACCATCGCCCCCAAAGACCGGCTGCTCACCTAATATCTGAGACGTTCACCTTTTGCCCAGTCCTGGCCGAGATGATGGCGGCCTCCAGTACCTGCATGTCCTTCATGCCATCGAGCAGGTTGGGGGTAAGTTTGGCGCCCTTCTCCATGGCTTTCAGGAAGTCGGCCACCGCGTGCGTGAACTCGTGCTCGTAGCCGATGATGTGCCCCGGCGGCCACCACGCGGCGATGTAGGGATGGGTGGCGTTGGTAACCAAGATCGTGCGGAAACCCTGCTCATCGGCCGGATCTGCTAAGCTCAGGTATTGAAGCTCGTTCATGCGCTCGAGGTCGAAGGCCAGGCTGCCCTTGCTCCCGTAGATCTCGAAGTAGTTGTAGTTCTTTCGGCCGCTGGCGAACCGGCTCGCCTCGAATGCCCCCAGGGCGCCGTTCTCGAACTCGGCGACCATGAAGGCGGCGTCGTCGACCGTGACCTTGCCCTTCTCCGCGGCCGCCGTACCAGACTTGAACGTGCCAGCATCCTTTCCAGGCAGCGGACGCTCGGTAACGAAGGTCTTCGTCATCGCTGAGACGGCCTTGACCTCGCCTACCAGGTAGCGGGCCAGGTCCACGCTGTGCGAGTTCAGATCGTAGTGGGGCCCTGCGCCAGCGAACTTGCTCTGCAGGTGCCAAGTGAGAGGGAAGTCCGGATCAGTGATCCAGTCCTGCAGGTAGGTACCGCGCCAGTGGAAGATCTGGCCGATCTTGCCCTCCTCGACAAGTTGGCGGGCAAATGCGATGGCAGGCGTGCGGCGGTAGTTGTGATTCAGATAGTGCAGAACGCCAGCCTTCTCCGCCGCCTCGTACATCTCCTTGGCCTCGGCGAAGTTCAGGGCGATCGGCTTCTCGCAGAAGATGTGCTTGCCATTGCGCGCGGCGGCGACCACGATGTCCTTGTGCAGGTACGTGGGTGTGCAGACGTCGATGATGTCGACGTCCTTGCGGTTAACAACACTCTGCCAGTCGCCCGCCGATTCTTCCCAGCCCCAGCGGCCCGCAAAATCGCTGGTGCCCTTTTCGTCCTGTCCGCAGGCCACCTTGAGCACCGGCGTGATGCCGACATCAAAGAACTTGGTGACGGAGGTCCACGCGTTGCTGTGGGCCTTGCCCATGAACTTGGTGCCGATTATGGCGACGTTGGCTTTCTTCATGGGATCCTCGCTTTCCAGGCGTATCCGCGCTTGGGCTGCTCTGCCCAGGCATTTTCTAGTGGAGGGAGGCGGCGATCTTCTTCAGGGCTTTGATGCTGAGCTCGACCATGTCGTCTTCCTTACCCTCCCAGTCGGAGTGCGGGTGGTCGATCTCCACGGCCAAGAAGCCCTTGAAGTTGGCCTTGTGCAGCAGCTCCGCCAGGCGCTGGTTGTCAATCAGTCCGTCGCCGACCGGAACGCCCCCAAAGAAATACCAGTCCGTCGGGCTCGCCTTCTTGTCTGGCATAAGGTCTTTGACATGAGTGGCCATGACATGCGGCGCAAGTTTCTCCATCGCCGCGATCGGGTCGTCCAGCAGGCGTAGGAAATTGCCGGTGTCGAAATTCAGGCCGAAGCTCGTCGAATTGACTTCGTTGATGAGCTGCAGCACTTCGTCGCCCGTGAAGTCGATGTGATTCTCTACCGCCATCTTGACGCCGTGGTCCTCGGCAACCTTGATGGCCTTCCTGAACATCTCGACAAGGGCCTTGATCTGCGGCCCGTGGGGCTCGTGGCGGAATGCCAGGCTGCTACCCACGACGCGCATCACATCCGCGCCAATGGCCTTGGCCTTCGGAATGCCCGCGACCATCTCCTCGTATGCAGTCCAGTTCTGCCCGCGCTCGAGTCCGTCGGGATGACCCCAGGCATAGACGCGGTCCAGTTTGTAATCGTCCAGTTGGGCCTTCAGATCCCTGAACCACCCATCATCTGCCTTCACGGGGAAGAAGCAGGACTCCAACGATACGCCGTCGACTTTCAACTCCCGGGCTCGCTTGAGGAAATCCTGCATGCTCCATTCTTTTTCCGGTTTCTTCTGATCCGGATAGACCTCCCCAAAGAAACGGTGATAGCAATAGCTGTCGATTCCGACCTTCATCTGCGACCTCCTGGTATGGGTTGGATCCTGCCTGCCGACACCGAGCGATGTCCCTCAGGCTGGTGTGCAGCCACAAGCGTTGGTGCCCGGCTTCACACGGAAGCCACACCGCACAAATAAACCTGTCATTACAGGATGACATTATTATACAGCCATCCGCCCGAAAAGCAAGGGCCACCCAATGTGCGGTTCCGCGCTGTACCTACAGGAATCCTTGGCTTGCCGGTCACGAATTCTGGTGGGCTGGTTCCCCGTGCCTATGCTGGATCGGACGATGCTTGCTGCCACGATCGGACACGTTTGGGACGCCGCGGCGCTGCGGAACGGCCGGGGAGAGACCGATCGCCATCCGAGAACCTGAAATGCAAGCCCTATTGACATCGCCTGTCACCGCAGGTATAATTGCTTGTAATAACAGGATTACAACCTCTGCGTGAGACACTTGGGGAGAGAGCGTCGTGGACGCCAAGATCAACTTCGACAGCCACCTGCCGTACTACATCCAGCTAATCGACATCCTGCGCGACAAGGTGCAGACAGGTACATGGTCACCGGGGGATCAGATCCCGGGCGAGCAGGAGCTTTGCGAAATGTATTCGGTCAGCCGCACGGTCGTGCGGCAGGCGCTGCGGGAGCTCGAGCTGGAAGGCATGATCACGCGGCGGAAGGGCAAGGGCACGTTCATCTCGCCTCCAAAGATCAGTGAAGGCCTGGTGCAAAAGCTAACCGGCTTCTACCAGGACATGGTTGAACGAGGCCTTCGCACTACTACGAGGGTCTTGCATCACAGCGTGGTCCCCGCCACAGAAAAAATCGCCCGCTTCCTGAGAATTTCACCAGGGGACAAAGTGATCGATCTGCTCAGGCTGCGGTCGATCAACGATGAGCCGATCCAGCTGGTGACCAGCTACATTCCATTATCCGTATGCCCAGAGCTCGCCGAAGTGGATCTCACGAACCGCTCGCTTTACGAGTTCATGCAGGCGGAATGTGGCGTTTTCATTGCCAAGGGACGGCGTACTGTGGAGGCCGTCTTGGCCAATGAGACCGAGGCCGCGCTGCTGGGCGTGGAGCGCGGCGCACCACTCCTGATGCTCGATAGCATCAGCTTTTCGGAGTCCGGGCAGGTGGTCGAGTATTACCATGCTCTGCACCGGGGCGATCGATCCCGCTTCGAGGTCGAGCTTCTGCGCACCCGGGAAGCCGTCTCGAAGGCGCCAGCTTCCAACTAGCCCCGAGTGCCTTCCAGGAGAGTGACGTGCCGCAAAAGTATCTGATCGGTGTTGACCTTGGAACCAGCGGGACCAAGGCCGCGCTGTATCAGGTGGATGGCAGGCGCGTTTTCGCGGCCGCCATGGAAGTTCCCCTTCACCATCCGAGCCCTGGCGTCGTGGAGCAGGACAGCGAGGATTTCTACTCGTCGGCGGCGCAGACCGTTCGCGAATGCATCGGCGGCAGCGGCGTCGAGCCTGCCTCGGTCGCCGCGATCGCTTTCGATTCACAGATGGCAGGTGTTGGTCTCATCGATGAGGATTTCCACCCGGTAGCGCGCTTCGACTCTTGGCTCGACATGCGCTGCCGGCCGTACATTGAGGCGATGGACAGGGAAGCGGGCGAGCGCATCACCCAGCTCACTGGCTGCCCGCCGACTTGCGACCACGGCCCCAAAATGCTCTGGTGGAAGCACGAGCAGCCGGAAGTGTACAAGCGCGCCGCCAAATTCGTCATGCCGGGGACCTACGTGTCCGGCCGGCTGGCAGGTCTGCGAGCCGACCAGGCTTTCATCGACCATACCTACATACATTTCTCGGGATTCTCGGACGCTCGCAGCGGCACGTGGTCGGACGAACTGTGCGGCCGCTTTGGGCTTGACCCGCAAAAACTGCCCAGGATCGTGGCTCCGACCGAGATCATCGGTGAGGTACTGGAGGGACCGGGCGCTGAGTTCGGGCTGGCGCCCGGCACCATCATTGCTGCAGGGGCAGGGGACACGGCCGCCAACGCGCTGGGCGCGGGAATCGTGCGCGCGGGGATGCTCTTCGACGTGGCAGGCACGGCTTCCGTCCTGGCCGGCTGCACGGACAGATTCGTAGCTGACACGCGCAACCGCGCCCTGATGACCATGCGTTCCGTGATTCCGGGGCTGTGGAACCCGCTGGCCTACATCGGGGGCGGCGGAATCGCGCTGCGATGGTTTCGGGACAATTTCTACAATACTTCGCGGGGGAGCCCCCTGCCTCCTGATGAGGACACGTACGCGCGGATGATCGCCACGGCACAAGGCGCTCCCCCCGGAGCCGACGGGCTCCTCTTCTCGCCGCACTTGGGCGGCCGCATCTGCCCCTCCAGTCCGGAAATGCGCGGCGCGTGGCTCGGCTTCTCGTGGTCCCACACGCAGGCGCACTTCGCCCGTTCGATCCTCGAGAGCATCGCCTACGAGTACGCGTACTATTTGAAGATCCTGCGCACCCTCATGCCTGAACTTGAGCTTGTAGAAGCGCGAGTGGTCGGCGGCGGTGCACGCAGCCCGGGGTGGAATCAGATCAAGGCCGATGTGCTGGCAGTCCCGTACCAGCGGCTGGCGGGCAGCGAGTTCGGCACATGGGGCACGGCCATGATCGCCGGGACGGCTGCAGGCCTGATTCCGGATCTCGCCGGGCACGCGCAGAGATGCGCCGTCCGCGACGGAGACCCGCTACAGCCTGGACAGGACGCCCACGCGGCCTACGAGCCGATCGTCAGTCGATATATACGGCTGCAACACACACTTAATGCCTACTTCACCAGCTCCGAGATTGAACCCGCCCGAGAGTGGGAGGATCGATCTAGATGAGGCAACCCGTTCGCTTGTGCATGATCGGCGCAGGCCGCGTCGGGAAGAATCATTCCCGGGCAATCGTGCGCGGCATTGCCGGCGCGCGCATCGTCGCCCTGGTGGACCCTGTAGAGCAGATCCGGCAGCAGACGGCCACGGAGTTCGGCATCCAGCAGCAGTTCGCTTCGTTGGAAGAGGCGCTGGATCAGGCCGACTTCGACGCCGTGGTGATCACCACGCCCACTCCCACGCACATGCCTCTTGCGGCCACAGCCGCCGGGCACAAGAAGCACGTGTTTCTTGAGAAACCGATGGCGTTGAACCTGCAGGAATGCGATGAGATCCTGGCGGCGGTTGAGAGGGAGAGCGTTCTGCTGCAGCTTGGGTTCATGCGCCGGTTTGATCCCGAGTTCGTCGCGGCCGCCCGGCGCATCGAGGCGGGTGAGATTGGTCAGCCCATGATGATCAAGTCCAATACCCATGGCCCCGGCCTGCCGCCCGCCTGGGCACGCGACCTGCGCACCTCCAACGGGATGCTGGCCGAGGTCAACAGTCATGACTGGGATACGACGCGCTGGCTGATGGGCTCTGACTACGAGCGCGTCTACACTGAAGTGGCCAACTTCAAGGGCACGGCCCACGGCGTGGAAGCCGAGCATTTCTACGACAACGCCCTCGTCAATCTGAAATTCGAAAGCGGCGGCCTGGGATTGATCTCCGGAGTCTGCCCCTGCGGCTATGGGTATGATGCCAGGGTGGAGGTCATCGGTGAGAGGGGCATCATGCTGATTGGATCCCTGCAGGGCCAGGATGTGGTCGTGTGCACCGATCGCGACCACGGCCTGATCACGCCGATCTACCGGACGTGGCCGGAGCGCTTCGAATGGGGCTACATAAACGAGTTGCAGCATTTCGTCACCTGCATCCAAGATGGCGAGCGACCCCGTGTGGGCGGCGTGGACGGTCGATGGGCGGTTGCGGGTGTGCTAGCAGGGACGAAATCTTTTCTTGAGGAACGCCCCGTATATCTCAAGGAAATCCTTGGGAACGGCACGCGGAAAAGCTGAGGGTTGATGTTGGCTGCGGTGTACCACGGTCCCAATGATCTGCGCCTCGAGCAGGTGCCTGTCCCGGAGATCGAACGCGGCGAGATTCTGGTGAGGGTCGTGAGCGCAAGCATCTGCGGCACCGACCTGCGCATTTGGCACGGCAATCACCGCATGTACCCTCCCGGAAGCGTGCGCATTCCGGGGCACGAGATTGTCGGCACCATCGCGAAGGTGTCGCCCGAGATCAGGGATTATGCGGTTGGACAGCGGGTGTTCTGCGCGCCCAACACGGGCTGCGGCCATTGCCGGCAGTGCATAACCGGCCACAACAACCTGTGCGCCAACTACGATGCCCTGGGCGTGACTTCCAACGGCGGCTTCGCTGAGTATGTGCGTATCCCCGCCAGATCGGTCCAGCAGGGAAACCTGATTCCCGTGGAGCAGTCGGTGGATCCCGCGGTGGCCGCACTGCTCGAGCCGTTCGCGTGCGTGGTGAGAGGGCAGAATGCGCTGCGCATCCAGCCAGGCGAGACCGTGCTGGTGATGGGCGCGGGACCGATCGGCGTCATGCACGTCCAGCTAGCGAAGAGCCGCGGCGCAAGCCGAGTGGTCGTCAGCGAACCGATTGCCGAGCGGAGAACGCAGGCCGCAGCCATGGGCGCCGACAAGGTCATCAATCCCGAAACGGAGGACCTGTCCGCGGCATTGCGGGTTGAGGGCAGCGCCGGACCCGACGTGATCATCGTGGCAGCGCCTGCGCACGCGGCCCAGGAGGCCGCCGTTCAGCTGGCTGCCGTAGGCGGACGCATCAACCTATTTGGGGGCTTGCCGAAAGAACGTCCAGTGATCAGCCTGGATTCCAATCTAGTGCATTACAAGGAGCTAGTGATCACTGGAACGACGGCCTGCAGCACGGCCGATTGCTGGCAGTCGGCGCGCATCGTCAATGCGGGCCTTGTCGATCTCTCGCCGTTGATCAGCCAGCGCTTTCCTCTGAAGGATGCGGTTGCCGCCTTCAGGGCGGCAGAGGACCGGAAGTCTCTCAAGGTCGTGCTGCAACCATGACCCAGCCTTCCAATCACGGAGCGCCCAGCCGCGCGCGGCCGGTCGTGACCGTGCAGGGCCCGGCGGCGCACGACAGCCTGGGAATCACCGATGCACACAACCACGTGTGGATCGAGGCCGTGCGGGGCGCGGATTCGGCCAGCCCAGTCCTGGATGACTTCGACGCCATCGCGGGCGAACTGGTGGAGTACCGCCAGGCAGGCGGTGGCAGCCTGCTCGATTGCCAGCCAGGCGGCGCGGGGCGGGATGGCAACAAGCTCCGCGAGCTCGCAGACATATCCGGCGTGAATCTGATCGCCTGCACGGGCTTCCACCGGCGCAAGTACTACGCTGCAGACCACAAGCTCTGGGAGGCTCCTGCCGAGAAGGTCTCAGATCTGATCTGCGCTGAGTTCGAGCAGGGCCTCGAAGAAACTCTCGGAGGCGCAACCCCGGTGAAAGCAGGCTTCATCAAGATCGCGCTTGAGGCCACCTGGGAGGACTGCCCGCGTGCAGCAGTTGATGGCGCCGGCCTCGCCGCGGTCAAGACCGGAGCCCTCATGGCGATGCACACGGAGAAGGGCGCTCTGGCCGAACGTGCCTGCACACATCTGATCGCGATCGGCGTTGAGCCGAAGCAGCTCCTCGTCTGCCATATGGACAAGCGCCCGGATGTTGGACTCCACAAGGCGCTGGTTGGCATGGGCACGATGCTGGAATACGACACGTTCTACCGGCCCAAATACGAACCCCCCGTCCGCCTGTGGCCGCTGCTGGAGATCATGGCGGACGCTGGATTGGCGGGCTACATCGCCCTCGCAACCGACATGGCGGAGAGCGAGCTCTACCGTCGTATCGGCGGCGGGCCAGGTCTGGCCAGCCTGCCCGGCGAGATCCGGCGACATCTGCAGGATCGGGGATTCTCCACGAAGCAACAGGAGCAGTTGTTGGGTGGGAATGTTGCCCGGCGCCTCGCGGGGCTTGATTAGTCTCAAACTGGAGAAGCAAATGAGGGACCTGCCATTCACCTTCACGCTGCCTTTGCCAGAGGTCATCCCCTCTAGGAAAGACAATCACATCCAGCGCCGGCTTTCTGCACTTCGCGGTCAGTTTCTCGAACAGGCCGCGTACGATAGGATGCTAGCCAGGGAAGACGAATTGGTCTATGAGGTCTACGAGATCAAGCGGCCCGAGGCCCAAGGAGAGTTGATCATGGGGGTCTCCATCGTTCACCCCGGCAAAGTGGGCCGGGAGTTCTACATGACGAAAGGACACTTCCACTCCGCGCTGGAGACTTCGGAGATCTACTGCTGCCTACGCGGTGAGGGCTACATGGTGATGGAAACACCGGAGGGGGAAACGAGCGTGGAGCCACTGACGCCCGGCAAGTTGCTCTATGTGACCCCGGGCTGGGCGCATCGATCCGTATGCACCTCCCGACAGGAAGACCTGGTCACCTTCTTTGCCTATCCCGCCAACGCGGGACATGACTACGCCACGATCGAACGTACCGGCTTCAGGAAGCTGGTCGTTGATGGACCCAAGGGGCCCGAGATCGTCGACAACCCGCGGGCGACAGGCTCTGCACGGTCATGAAGCTCAAGGAATGCCGCCTGCTCGTAACACCAACTTCGTACGGGAAGAACGACCCCCGGCTCAAGAGCGACCTCGAGGCCATGGTTGGTGAAGTCACCTACAACTCGACGGGGAAGCCGCTGACATCAGGGCAAGTCAGGGATCTCTTGCCCGGCATCGACGGATACATCGCGGGCTTGGACGCCATCGACGCGGCAGCCCTCGCCGCCGGAAACCGCCTGCGGGTGATCGCGCGCTACGGCGTGGGTGTTGATAACGTCGACCTGGAAGTCGCAAAGCATCGGAAGATCGTGGTCACAAACACCCCCGGCGCGAATTCCGTCTCCGTTGCCGAGTTGGCGCTGGGCCTGATGCTGGCGTTGGCGCGCCAGATTCCGGAGGCCGTGGAGGCCGTGCACCTCGGCAAGTGGCCGCGGTACTCCGGTCTGAGCCTGGAAGGCAAGACCGTGGGGATTCTTGGGCTGGGTGCCATCGGCAGGCAGCTGGTCCGCAGGCTTCAGGGGTTCGATTGCCGAATCATCGCGCACGAACCAATCGTTGACGCGGCCGCTGCAAATTCATTAGGTGTTGAGCTCTTGAGCATGCGTGAAGTCATTGGCCAGGCTGATTTCTTGAGTCTGCACGTACCGTTGCTGCCCGAGACGCGCGGTTTGGTGAACGCCGAGTTCCTGAGCCAGATGAAGCCGGGGTCATTCCTGATCAACACGGCTCGCGGCGAGGTCATCGACGAGGGCGCTCTTCTGGGCGCCCTCCGGAGCGGTCATCTGAGGGGGGCGGGGTTGGACACGTTTGCTCAGGAACCGCCTCATCCAGACAACCCTCTGCTGCGGCTGCCGCAGGTCGTGGCAACTCCGCATCTGGGCGCCATGACGGATGGCGCAACGGGCAATATGGGTTGGATGGCAATGCAAGACTGCCTGGCGGTATTGAAGGATGAGGAGCCGGCGCATCGGGTCGTTTGACCGGCCGGACCTCCAGATTGGGTTTGGAGGAACCATGAACAAAGCTGACGTCCTTGAACGAATCAAGGATCTCGGGGTGCTGGCTGTGATTAGGGGCCCCTCGGCGGACCTCACGGTCAAGATGGTCGATGCGCTGATGGAAGGAGGCATTGCCGGGATCGAAATCACCTACAGCACGCCCAACGCTGAGGAGGTCGTCCGTGCCCTGGTGAAGAAGTTCGGAGAAAGCATACTCGTTGGCATGGGCACGCTGACAGATCTCGAACAGGCGGAATCTGCCAAGGCCGCCGGCGCGAAATTCCTCGTAAGCCCTGTTTGCGAGCCGGCGCTGGTCCGCAGCATGATTGCCAGCGAATTGCTGACGATGGCAGGCGCGCTTACGCCCACCGAGGTGCTGCAGGCCTACAGCCTCGGATCGGATGTCGTCAAGGTATTCCCGGGATCGCTTGGCGGGCCTGCCTACGTCAGGGCCCTCAAGGGACCGTTCCCGCACATTCCGATGATGCCGACCGGCGGAGTAAGTTCGACCAACGTGGCCGACTGGTTCGCCACGGGCGTGGTGGCAGTGGGTGCAGGCAGCGAATTATGCCCGCCGCAATTGGCCAGAGAAGGGAAGTTCGCCGAGATCACCAAGCGCGCTCAGGAATTCGCGAGGATCGTGAAGGCCGCAAGACCATCTGTCAAGTAGACAGGAACCCATCATGAACACGCCTACCGCTGCTGCAGAGACGTTCAATATCGTCACCAAGAGTGCTCCAACCTTCTACTTCATCGGCGTCACCACCGGAAAGTCATCCATTAACAAGGTCTTCCCCCTTTGGATGGAAGTCCTTGGACGCCCCGAGGTCGCGCTGGAGGGCATGGATTGCAGGATCCATGACGTGCCCGGTGTCTACCGCGAGAAGGTCGCTCAGATCAAGTACGACCCGCTGTCGGTGGGCGCCCTTGTCACCACGCACAAGATCGATCTGCTGACAGCCGCCCGGGACATGTTCGATTACCTGGACTCGTACGCCCTCATCACGGATGAGGTTTCGAGTATTTCGAAACTGGACGGGCGACTCGAAGGTCATGCGAAAGACCCGATCACGGCGGGCGCCAGCCTGGATGCCATCATCGACAAGGGCTACTTTGGCGAGACGAAGGGACATGTGCTCAGCTTCGGCGCCGGAGGCTCAGCGATTGCCACGCTGCTGCATCTGATCAACAAGAAGAATAAGGAAGACAGACCGGACCGCTTCACGTTCGTGAACCGGTCACAAGGAAGGCTGGATCACGCCAGGCAGATGGTCGGAAATCTCAAGACCGACATCCTCATCGAATACATTCAAAACATGGATCCGGAAGTCAACGACAGGATCATGGAGAAGTTGCCGCCCTACAGCATAGTGATCAATGCCACGGGCATGGGCAAGGACACGCCAGGCTCACCGATCACCTGGAACGGCAAGTTCCCGATGAACAGCATCTCCTGGGAATTCAACTACCGAGGCGAACTCGATTTCCTGCACCAATCTCTGGCGCAGGCGGAAAGCCGCAAGGTGAAGGTCGAGGACGGCTGGATCTACTTTGTGCACGGGTGGACGCAGGTGGTGGCGCAAGTGTTGCACTTCGACCTGACGCCCGATCTGTTTGCGCAGCTCAACGAAGCGGCATCGAGCGTGCGCGGCCGGTGAGCCACCGGGACCGGGATGCCAATGAGCAGCAAGACGAACATCGCCACGCTCCACCATGAGCAAGGCTACGGCTGCGCTCAGCCCGTGCTGGCGGCGTTCGCGGGGGATTATGTCTCGAGTGAAGAGCAAGCCCTCAAACCTGCCACGGGATTCGGATCAGGCATGGGGGGGCTGTGCGAGGTGTGGGGAGCTCTGACGAGCGCCTTCCGGGTGCCCAGGTCGAAATACGGCCGTGCAGAATGCGATGGCACGAACTACCGTACAAAGACCGAAACCCCGTATACCCCCATCCATGCCTTTGCAAGCCGCTTCAAGGAGCGCAACTTCGGCATCTACTGCGGGGTACTGGCCGGACCCGACCTCAACAACCCCGAGCAACGCGAGAGGGCGAAGCGGGAGGGCGTCCTTGCCACAACCTGCAGCCAGTGCGTTCAGGATGTCACCGAGTTGGTTGCGGAACTGCTCGAGGTAGAGACGCCATGAGCTTGGACCCCGAGGACATTGCGGCCATGATCGACCTGTCCTGCGTGCGGACAACCTCGAGCCGCGAGGACATCGACCGGATGGTTGAGGCGGCGGCACGCTACCACTTTGGACACGTTTCCGTCCTGCAGTGCTTCATCCCCTACACGCGGGATTTGTTGAAGGACGCGCCCGGCGTGGAACTGGTCGGGAATGTCAGCTTCCCCTCGGGCTCTGACTCCACATCGATCAAGGTTGCACAGGCCAGGGAGATGCTCGCGTCCGGTTGTCACGAGATCGACATGGTGATGAACATAGCCAGACTGCGCTCCGGCGAAGTCGCCGAGGCGGAATCCGATGTTTGCCAAGTGATCGAGGCCGTGCGTCCAACGCCTGTAAAGGTAATCATCGAAATGATGGTCCTGACGCCGGAAGAGGTCGCGACGGCATGCAACATCTCCGTTCGCGCCGGGGCTTCATTCGTCAAGACGGGCACAGGTTGGGCTGAGCGCGGCACGACGCTCGAGGACGTGCGGCTCGTCAAGTCGATCGTGGGCGACAGCATCAAGATCAAGGCCTCAGGCGGCATACGACGGCTCGACACCCTGATCGCGATGTACCAAGCCGGCGCGCGCCGCTTTGGCGTCAACCTTGGGAGCGGAATCCAGATTGTTGAGGAAGCCCGTGCGCTGCAGGCAGGCTGAGGCAATGCAATGAACGAGAAGATCATTTCGTTTGACCTGGGAACCGGCGGTAACAAGGCTTCCCTCTATGATGCGGCGGGCAACTGCCTCGCCAGTGCGTTTGTCCCCTACCCCACCACGTATCCGCAGGTCGGCTGGCACGAGCAGCGCCCGGAGAACTGGTGGAATGCGGTTGTTGACAGTGCTTCCCAACTGATTGCATCAAGCGGAGTCAACAAGAACGAGGTGGTGTGCCTGGGAATCTCGGGACACAGCCTTGGGGCCGTACCCATCGACGCAAGCGGCAATGTCCTGCGCGACGCCACGCCCATATGGTCCGACGTGCGCGCCGAAGCCGAGGCCCACGACTTTTTCACTAGGGTCGATCCCGCCACCTGGTACATGACCACCGGCAACGGGTTCCCGGCCGCGCTCTACACGGTCTTCAAGGTCATGTGGTACCGGCGACACGAGCCGGCCATGTTCCGCAAGGTGCATCGGATCCTTGGCACGAAGGATTACATCAACTTCCGCCTCACGGGTCAGATCAAAACCGACTTCTCGTATGCGTCGGGGACAGGGGTGTACGACCTTCAAGCCGGGCAATACAGCGCTGCGTTCATGAGGGCCAGTGGCCTGCCCGAGGACTTTTGGCCCGAGATTGTGCCCTCGAGCGAGGTGCTCGGCGAGCTGACGCCCGAGGTGGCCGACCGGATGGGCCTGGGAAGAAGCGTACGCGTGGTGTGCGGCGGCGTTGACAACTCGTGCATGGCGTTGGGGGCCGGCAACATCCGCGACGGCCGGGTCTACACGTCGCTCGGCTCGGCAGCCTGGATCGCGGTCTCATCTGAGAAGCCCGTGCTGGACGAAAAGTACCGGCCCTTTGTATTCACACACGTCATCCCGAAGATGTTTACGTCCGCGGTGAGCATCTTTTCTGCAGGTACCTCTTTTACGTGGGTCAGGGACAACCTGTGCGAGGGTCTTGCAGGACGTGCCGTGCAGGAGGACAGGGACGCGTACGTACTGATGAACGAGGTGGCCGCGCAGGCGCCCGCCGGCTCCCGCAAACTGCTGTTCAATCCCAGCCTGGCAGGCGGAACCTCGCAGGATCCCAGCCCGCATATCCGCGGCGGCTACATCGGCTTGGACCTGAAGCACGGAAAGCCGGAGCTCATCCGCTCGGCGATGGAGGGCATCGCCATGAATCTACGTCTGAGGCTTGATCTGCTCCGTAAATACACGCCCCTCGAAGACCAAATCCTGTTCGTCGGCGGCGGCGCGAAGAGCCGCTTCTACCTGCAGATTTTCGCGGACGCCTTCAACGCGCGCATCCGGAAGACGAACATCGACCAGGATGCTGGAGCCCTCGGCGCGGCCGCCATTGCGGCAGTGGGATGCGGGCTCTGGAACGGCTACGAGAAGATCGACGAGATCCATCACACAGAGGAGGTCGTGGAGCCCAATCCGGAGAACAACGCCAAATACGAGAAGCTCCTCCCCATCTTTGAGCTTGCAGCGAAGTTGCAGTCGGAGATTGGCGATGCCCTGCAGTCCGTAGACATATAGCGGCGCCTGTGGCCGATTGGGTCCGCCAGACCACATTGCTCATTGACACAACTGCAGAAGATGAGTACAATCACTTGTAATTACAGGATTACAGCCGGCGACGCCAACGCCATAGCGGTCGAAACCTGCTCCATCATCTTCCAGCAATCCCCTTTAGCGGTTCGCTTCTCCCACAATTCGTCCTCTGTGCCTGATGCACCGCCACGCACCCGGGCGCGCATCGCGGCCCCGCCTACATGTGGAAGGAGTCCTATCGATTGGGACCAGTGACCCGCGCAGCCAGGACAGCAATAGCCGAAAGGATTGCACAATGAAGATAGGTCTGTTCACAGCCACTTTTCTTGATATGAAGATCGACGAGGTGTTCAGACTGGCCGCCGGCTTGGGGTACGAGGCCGTCGAAATGCCTGCATTTGCCAACAACGGGCAGCTCGACATTGAAGCGATCGTCAAGGGCAACGCCGCGGCTGATCTGAAGAACCAGGTCAAGTCGCACGGCCTTATTATCTCCGCCTTGGCCAATCACCCGGAGGGACAGATCGTACTGGGCCCGTATGGCAAGGACACCGACGCCATTTGCCAGGGCACCAAGGAGGAGAAGATCAAGTTCGGCACGGAACGCATGATCAAGACGGCGGCGGCCGCCAATGCGCTTGAAGTACCCGTGGTTACCGGCTTTATCGGTTGCGAGAATTTTGGCCGCTTCTTTCCCTGGCCCTATTCCCAGGGCTGGTCTGACATGGAACAGGAGTTTGTCGAGCGCTGGGGAAAGATCCTCGACAAATTTGCCGAGTACGGCGTGAAGTTCGCCCACGAGCCGCATCCGAGTGAACTGGCGTACAACGTCGAGACGGCACAGCGAGCGGTGGAGCTGATGGGTGGTCGCAAGGAGTTCGGCTTCAATTTCGATCCCGCCAACCTGATCTACATGGGCATCGACGTGGAGAACTTCATCGACGCGCTGGCGCCACATATCTATCACGTGCATGCCAAGGACGGCGAGATCGTGGCCCACAACGTTCGACGTTCGGGCCTCATTCCGCAGGGCGACTGGCAGCGCCTGGGTCGCGGCTTCCGCTTCCGCATCCCTGGTTGGGGATCCGTGCCGTGGAAGAAGGTCATCACCGAACTCTCTCTGATCGGGTACGACTACGTCATGTCTTATGAGCATGAGGATGTCACCATGAGCCGGCATGACGGCATCACCAAGACGATTGCCTACCTCAAGCCGCTGCTCATCGAGAAGCCGTACGAAGGCCGCCACGACGTGCTGTTCAACTGAGGAGACCAGCGAGGAGTCTATGCGATGACACAAACCATGAAAGCAGCGGTGTTCGAAGCGCCCAAGAAGGTCGTGATCAAGCAGGTGCCGGTACCCGAGATTGGTCCGGCCGACGTGCTGATCAAGGTCAAATACACGGGCATTTGCGGCACGGACTGGAGCATTTACAACGGCTGGTACGCTGCCGAAAAGCTGCCGATGATCCCGGGTCACGAGTTCTCAGGTGTAATTGCCAAGATCGACAGGAACACACGCGGCTTGAAAGAGGGCGACCGCGTCACGGCAGACATCAACATGAGTTGCGGCACGTGCTTCTACTGCATGCACGGGCAGCAGCTCCTGTGCGACCAGTTCACACAGCTCGGCATTCACACGGACGGCACCTTCGCCGAGTTTGTCAGGGCGCCGATCGCCAACGTTCACAAGCTGCCGGATAACCTGAGCTTCGAGGAAGGAGCCTTCATCGAGCCCGTATCCTGCGTGATCCACGCTGCCAAGGCCATGGACCCGGCACTCGGCAGCAGCGTAGCCATCATTGGCTGCGGCCTCGGGGTGCTGCACGGCGCCCTCGCCAAGCTCAAGGCCTGCGCCCCGGTGATCGTCATCGGCGACAATCGAAAGCGGCTTCAGCTGGCGAAGGACATGGGCGCCGATCACATCATCCACATCGACGACGTGAAGGACGTCGTCGCAGAGGTTCGCAAGCTAACCGAAGGTCGCGGCGCGGACTACGTGCTCGAGGCGGTCGGCAGCATCAAGACCTACGAGCAGGCGTTTGCCATGATGCGCAAAGGCGGCGTGCTCTCCTCCTTCGGCATCGTCGGCGACCAGGATGTGATGCAAATCCGGCCTTTCGAGTTCGTCCTGGGCGAAAAGAAGATCACGGGATCGTGCGCGGGCATCGGCAGCGACTGGCCGGATGCTATCACGCTCATCGCCAACGGCCGCATTGATCCCAAGCCGCTGTTCTCAATGCGCGTACCCCTCGAAGACCTTGAATGGGCGCTGCATGAGCTACGCAAGGATCCCAGTCTGTTCAAGGTGTTCGTCTCGCCGGAGATCAGCAAGCGCGAGGTCATCTAGCCTGGTCGCACGCGGGCGACACATGCCGGCTGCGTGTCCTGCTGGCGGAGCAACGCACTGAAGATCAACGGCATCGACCACGTATCCATCAACTTGACCGACGCGGCCCGGTCCTTTCACTTCTACGCAGCCGTGCTTGGGCTGGAACGCCTCGAGACAGTGGACTGCGGCGATTTCGAGATCACGTACTTCGGCCTACCGAGCGGGGGCCGGCTCGAGCTCTTCGACTATCGCGGCCGCAACGCCGTTCGGCGGCGCCAGGAAAGCGATGTTGGGCTGCGCCACATCGCGTTCGAGGTGGAAGATGTCGCGGCGCACGAGGCGCGGCTCCGACAGGCCGGCGTCAAGATCACCCTGCCCACGACCGAATTCCCGAACCTGGGCGTGAGGGTGCTGCTCTTCGAGGACCCCAACGGCGTGACACTCGAGTTTTGTGAACGGCTGTAGCGAGCTCACGCAGGAGCAAGGCCGAACGTACCGAACAGCATGACCCATTCCAGGAGGAAGCACAAGATGGACCATCGAGAAATCTTGCTGGCACCGATCCAGATCGGCACGCGGACATGCGTGAATCGCTTCTTCAGCCAGCCAATGGAGTGCAGTGACGCCGATCCGCAGGGGAATCCGACCGACATCACGCTGGAGCGCTACGAGAACCTCTTCCGGGGCGAGGCGGGGCTGGTAAGCCTGGAGGCCATCACCATAACGGATAAGAACCGCTCGCGCATGGATCAGCTCTTCATCATGCCTCAGAACCTGCCCGCGCTCACGAAGTTCGTCGAGCGCCTGCGGCAGGTTAACCCAAAGACGCTTTTCATCTACCAGCTGACTCATTCGGGTGAGCTCAGCAACCCGGAGTTCTCCAAGCGGCTTTCGGTGAAGCCGCTGCCGGGCTTTCAGGCGCAGGTCTTCACCGAGGACGAGTTTGAGAAGATCATGGACGACTTCGTCTTGGCCGCCAAGATCACGTATGACTCGGGTGCGGACGGCATCGACATGAAGTTCTGCCACGGCTACCTAGGTTCGCAGATCCTGCGGCCGTACAACACACGTAAGTGGAAATACGGCGGCAAGTGGGAGAACCGGCGGCAGTTCGCCTTCGACCTGTATGAACGCATCCGCAGGCAGATCCCCGACAAGAGCTTCCTGATCGGCTCGAAGATTTCTATGTGGGAGGGCTTTCCCGGAGGCTTCGGCACGGCAGGACCGGACACGCCGGTCATCGACCTGACGGAAGCCATCGATCTAGTAAAGGGCCTGGAAGAGCGCGGCGCTCAGTACTTCATCCAGTCTGCGGGCAGCCCGTCCATAACGATCAGCCTGACGCAGGCCGACAAGGAACATCCCTACTTCGCCTACCTGCACCAGTACTTCGCCAAGGTGCTCAAGGAAAACGCCCGCAAGGAGACAGTGATCATCGGCTCCAACTACTCGCTCTTTGGCAAGGGTTTCAACAAGCTGCAGGCGGTGACGCGCGAGAGCAGCTCTCTGCTGAACTTCGGCGCGCAGAATATCCAGAAGGGCTACGTGGATATGATTGGGCTCGGCAGGCAATCCCTGGCTGACCCGCTGCTGCCGCTGAAAGTCCGCGAAGGCCGTGAGGCAGACATCAACTACTGCACTGCAGACGATCACTGCCTGGAGTTGCTGATTCGGCAGCGGAAGGTGGGTTGTTGCACCTACAACAAGCGTTACACGCAGATCCTAGTTGAGACCCGCGAAGAACTCGGCGCCCTCAAGGACATGCACACCTAGCCAGAGAGGCTCGCATGACAAGAAACCTGACCAAGCACACCATCGGCGTGGGCGTGGCCGGGACCGGCTTCATCGGCCCGGCGCACGTGGAAGCCTTGCGGCGCAACGGCATCACCGTGGCGGCACTGGCCGAAGCAACCATGGAAAAGGCGGAACAGAAGGCGGCCGAACTTGGCATCCCGCGCTGGTACGCGTCGCTGGAGGAACTTCTGGCAGATCCGGCCATCCAGGTGGTGCACTTGGCGACGCCCAATCACCTGCATTTCGCGCAGGCCAAGGCTGCGCTGCTGGCCGGCAAGCATGTGATCTGCGAAAAACCGCTTTCGCTTACCAGCAAGGAATCTGGAGAGCTGACCACTCTCGCCGCCGAGAAGAAGCTCGTCAACGTCGTGAACTTCAACATCCGCATGTACCCCATGGCGCAGCAGGCGCGCGCCGCGGTGCAGGGGGGCGAAATCGGCGACCTATTCATTGTCCAGGGCTCCTACCTGCAGGACTGGCTGCTTTTCCCCACCGACTGGAACTGGCGTCTCGAGCCGGGTCTGGGCGGCAATCTGCGCGCGGTTGGCGATATCGGCTCGCATTGGCTCGATCTGATCACGTTCATCACCGAGGCGCAGGTGGACGAGGTCTACGCTGATTTCCGCACCTTCATCCCCAGTCGCAAGAAACCAAAGCAAGAAGTGGAAACCTACACCGGCAAGATGCTGCAGGCCACCGACTACGTGGACCAGCCCATCCAGACTGAGGACTATGCCAGCGTTCTACTGCACTACCAGAATGGGGCGCGCGGCGTGCTGGTAGTCTCACAGGTTTCGGCGGGCCGGAAGAACCGCCTCTTCTACGAAATCAGCGGATCGAAGTCGTCCATCGCGTGGGATTCGGAACGCCCCAACGAGTTGTGGCTGGGCCGACGGACAGCGCCGAACCAGATGCTGCTGAAGGACCCGGCGCTCCTCAGCCCGCAGGCACGGCTCGTGAGCTCCTACCCCGGCGGCCACAACGAGGGTTTCCCCGATACTTTCAAGCAGCTGTACGCCAAGGTGTACGACTACATCCTTGCAGGTGATTACAACAGCAGGCCCGATTTCCCCACTTTTGCGGACGGGCACTACGAGATGCGGCTCTGCGAGGCCATCCAGCGCAGCGCGACGGAGAAGGCGTGGGTGAAGGTGGACTGAGGAGGATCAAATGAAACTCGGATTCCTGACCGCGGCTCTGCCGGACAGCACGCTGGAGCAGGCCGCCCAGTGGGGCGCAGAAAGCGGCTTCCAGGCCATCGAGATCGCGTGCTGGCCGCACGAGAAGGCGGCCCGGCGCTACGCAGGCGTGACTCACATCGATGCAGCGCAACTCGACAGGCCGAAAGCGAAAGAGATCCGCAGTATGCTGGACGGCATTGGCCTGCAGATCTCCTCGCTGGCGTACTATCCTAACCCCCTCCACCCGGAGCCGGAACACCGGCAAACCGTCATCCGCCATCTGATGAAAGTGATTGAGGCCGCGGCGCTCCTGGAGGTACCTATGGTGGGCACCTTCATCGGCAAGAATAAGGACAAGACGGTGCCTGCGAACTTCGAGGACTATGTCAAGGTGTGGCCACCGATCGTGACCTTTGCCCGAGACCGCGGGGTGAAGATCGCTATTGAGAACTGCCCCATGCTCTTTTCCTATGACGAGTGGCCGGGTGGGCACAACCTTGCCAGCACCCCGGCGATCTGGCGCAAGATGTGGGAGCTCATCCCGGATGACAACTTCGGGCTCAATCTGGACCCCTCGCACCTCATTCTGCAGATGATCGACTACGAACGCGTGGTGCGCGAATTCGGCGCAAAGATCTTCCACGTGCACGCCAAGGACATGCATATCGACCACGAGGGGCTGTACAACCACGGCGCGTTGGCCCAAGGCATGGGCTGGCAGGTGCCGCGGCTGCCCGGGCTCGGGGACGTCGACTGGGGCAACTTCATCGCGGCGCTGATGGCCGCTCAATACGACTACGTGATCAGCATCGAGCACGAGGACCGCAATTTCGAGGGTAGCGAGGAATTGGTCAAGCGCGGCTTCTACGTCTCGCGCGACGTGCTCAAGCCGTACATCCACTAGAGCCCCGACGCCCCTCCCTGGCTAGACGGCGCGATCTGGGCAGGGAAATCAGAGTTGGCGCCACCGGACCCTCCGCAGAAAGCTGAACAGCAACTCGGGAGGGCGATCGGGGTCGATTCTGTATTCGTTCCGCGGAGCCAATCAGGAACTAGTGGGATGCTCGGGAGGAGGGCATGAGGGGCCGGGCTCGGGAATGCTGCTGGAACACTGATACTTAAACAGGGTGTCTATCCCAGAGTGGTCCAAGAGCGATTGAGACATGCCAGTGTCTTGTTGCCGCTGGGGACCTGCTCCCGGATTGTGCCCGATATTCGGGAGGAAAGGGCTGATAGGCTCGACCGGTTGTTTGCGAAAGAGCAGGAGGCGGATAGTGCTGAACGTGTCCTGGACGATGATTCCTCGTGCCGAACCCTAGTCGAAAGCACGTCTGAACGACTCTGGTTGCCGTAGGGGTGCTGTAGTAGAGAGGACCTCCACACTCGGGAGGTCCTCTTTGTACCCAAGTATGGGTTTGAACGAGGCCAGAAACCGAAAGTCTAGGTGACCGACCAGGGACTTGAACCCTGAACCCACTGATTAAGAGGCCGAGAATCGCAGATCCATATCGTATATGTGGGCCTCGTGAGTCCGTGCTGTCCCGCATATGGGGGATCAAAGGCGTTTTCTTGTCCACTGAAAACACTGTTTCCACTCTGGTTGCTGTAGGGTTGCTGTAGAGAGCAGCACGGGCCGTTTCGGTGCGGCGAGTCGTTTCGCACATACGCCGCGACCCTCAAGACTCCCATTGAAGAATCTTGGCCCTGCCATCTCCTGATGCACGGCCCTGCCGCTGGTTGTGAACCAGGGCTAGCGAACAATCGGCTCGCGGCCGATCCCAGCATTACGGTTTCCACCGGCACCTGCGGGGCTCACCTACCTGTCACCACCCTGACAGTTGCGCCCCCGACACCGTCTGTGAGAAAATTCTCTAATTTGCCGTTGCCGGTCATATTTCCTATAATTTGAAGTGTAGGCCGCAGCCCATCCGTCCAGGGATTGCGCAGCAAGATGCTCGATCTGTGCACCGCCGGAGACAGCCTTCTGCCAGTGGTCCGCATGCGGAAGGCCAGGAGAATCATCGACCCCGCCGGCGAGCCATGTGGCACCGAGAAGAGGAGGTATGGATGTCTGAGAATCATGCGATGCGCCGTCCAAGACGCCAGACCACTTGGCTCCTCATCACCCCAATCCTGAGTGGAGACGCAGCATGAAGACAGGCTCCTTCTCACGCATAGCGATACTCTCCCTGGTTCTTCTTGGGGCAGGATGGCTCGCACTCTACAAGACCAGACCGCCCGCCGTTGAACCGGCCAGCGCGCCGGAGACCGAGTTCTCGGCAGCGCGGGCGATGAAACACCTCGCTGCCATCAGCCAGGAGCCGCACGTTACCGGTTCGCCGGAACTCTATAGAGTCCGGGACTACATCCTGGGCGAGTTGATGAGTCTGGGGCTTGAGTCGAAAACGCAGTTGGCTGTGGCGCAAAATCCGATCAATGATATGAAGGTGGCTTTGGCCGAGAACATCCTTTCAGTCATACCGGGCACAAGTCCCAGCAAAGCCATTCTGATCATCGGCCACTACGATACGCCCCCAACCTCACCGGGGGCCGCCGATGATGGTACCGCCGTAGCCGCCATGCTCGAAACTGCGCGCGCGCTGGCAGCCGGCACCCCCCTGCAGAACGATGTCGTTCTCCTCTTTTCCGATGCGGAGGATACAGCCTTGAGTGGGGCGTACGCCGCCCTCAAGGACCCGTGGCTCTCCAATGTGGGCCTTGTCGTCAATCTCGAAATGCGCGGTGGCGGGGGGCCGGTCTATATGTTTGAAAGCGGGCGGCAGAACGGTTGGATCATCCCCGAGTTCGCCAAAGCCGTTCCGTATCCGGCCACCTCATCGCTGATGCGCGTGGTGTACGGACTGATGCCGAACAATACCGATTTCACGGGGTATCGCGACGCCGGGTATGCCGGTTTCAACTTCGGGGCGCTGGAGCAGGCCACGCAGTACCATACGCCGTTGGCGACAGTTGAGGAACTCGACGCGCGGTCCATCCAGCATCATGGCTCCTACACCCTCGGAATCGCACGTCATTTTGGGAACCTGGACCTGGGCAACGTGGCAGCCAGCGACGCAGTCTATTTCGACCTGCTGCAGTCAACTCTGATCCACTATCCAGGCTTCCTGGCTGTGCCTCTGGCGATACTGACGATCCTGCTCTTCATGCTGGCGGTGGTCATAGGCCTGCGCAGAGGACTCCTGCATGCCGGAGGCTTTGGCCGCGGATTCATGGCTTTCTTGGCGGTCCTGGTCGCAGGGCCTGGAGCAGTGACCCTGCTGTGGTTCATCATCCGCGCCACGGTGAATCCACCTGTGGTCGAGGGAGATACGTACAACAGCCTGCTCTATCTTCTGGGGTTTGGGCTGCTGGTCGTGGCAATCACGGCTGCCCTGTACAACGCTTTCCGCCGCAGGGTGAGCACAGCCAATCTGGCCGTTGGTGCCCTGCTGTGGTGGGTGGTGTTCTTGCTTGTCGTAACGATAATGTTTCCCCTGGCAAACTATCTCTTCACCTGGCCGCTCCTGTTTGCCCTCATCGGCGTAGCGTACCTCTTCTCGTCGAGTGGTCAGAAGTCCCTGACTTGGATGGGCGTGGCCCTTCTATCTGTTGCGGGCCTCCCCGGAGTGCTGCTTATGCTGCCAGCCACGCACCAGACATCCATGGCACTCGTCCAGTTGCTCAGCGTGACGGGAGCAGGGCTGGTCTTGCTATCCTTCCTTCTAGGGCTGCTCGTGCCACATCTGGCGGTCATGGCCGCATCCAATTCTGGGCTGGGCCGGTGGTGGCTTCCCGTCGGATCAGCCGCCCTTGGAATAGTGGTGCTGATCGTGGCCATGGCTACGGTGCGCGCAGACGCCAGGCACCCTCGGGTCTTCCACCTCATATACGGCCTGGATGCGGACACCGGAGAGACGATGTGGGCGAGTATCGATTCTTCAAAGTTCTCTCGAGAGTGGTCAGGAAAGTTCTTCTCTGAACAGGCCACGAGGGAGCCCTTGCCCCAGTTCTTTGGGCTTGATCGCCCCGTGTTCTTGATCGACAGGGCCCCGGCTGCGCCTTTGTCTCCACCTGAGATAGTGGTGCTCGAGGATACTCAAGCAGGCGACGTTCGCAATCTGCGTCTTTCGGTCACCTCAACGCGAGGGGCGACCCACGTCAAGTTCTACGTCGAGGCGCCGACTCAAGTGCTATCAGCGGCCATCAACGGCGAACCGATCAAAGTCGCCGAGAATCCGCCCGAGCGCGGGGAACCGTGGGAGTTAAGGTATTGGGGACCGCTCGCCGACGGCATGGAACTGAGCCTGGAGGTCACGTCACAGCAAGCGATCCAGATGCGCGTCGTGGAAGTGGCAGTAGGCTTGCCCGAAAGCCTTGTGCAATCGATCGCCCCACGGCCGGACGACATGACCAGTTTCACCTGCTGGTGCCGCGACGATGGTGACATGACCCTGATCACAAGTGCCCTTACCTTCCGGTAGGGGATACAGATCTGCCGCCGTCGCCGCACGCAACCTGCTCGCGCAGAGGCGGGCCTCCCGTTGCAGGTTCGTGATCCTTGCCAGTTCCCGAGGGCGGCCGCATTGGACTCGTCCCGCTGGTTGGGCGGCCTGACCTCCTGTCTATTCTGGGGATACTCCACGCCCATGCTCCGGTCTTGCTCGTGGAGGGCGAGGACCTGTGGTCTGTTCATTGTGTGCGCGATGCTGCCGGGCGCCGGCCATCGGGGCCGTATCTCTCTCGGTCGAAGTGAGCCACACCCAGGTAGTCCAGTTTGTTTACGATGAGCGAATGGCCGCGCTTTCGCGCCTCGAACGTTGAAGCGCGACTTCGGGGAAATCGCTCTAGAAGCTCTCGTCCAAGCGGCAAGCAGAAGCCTCAAGGATCGCCATGGGCCTGATTAGTGGGCCAGCCAGCCATTATCCCGGCCCAATGCGAGGCCAAGCGGATCACGGAGCTTGGCCTCGCATCGCCTACCTCGTGGAAGGGATTGCCCGGTCACTCACATGGCGTGCATCAAGTGATCGCATCCGAAGAGATAGTGGCAAATGGGCAACACATTGTGGAATGTGCAAGCCACCAGGAAGAGGGCGATCACACCCGCGAGCGAGAAGATAATCACCCGATGGTGCCTATCCATTACTGAATATACTGCGGTCATCTTGGTGCCTCCTGTTCCTATGTGCTTCAAACGGAAGATCATGGAATCTCAGTTGCGGGGTCCGACGGCTTTGACAAGGATCGCGCCACCGACCAGAACCAAAATCAGTGGCCAGGAAATGGTCAGCGCGGCAAAGCCGCCCAAGCCAAGGATCAGGAAGATGCCGGCCCAAACCCAATCCCAGGCGGTGGCACTCGGAGCATCGGGCGACGAAAGACGGTAGAGAGCACCCAACAGCCCGAGGACGCCGGCGCCAAGGAAGATCCAACTCCAGGCGTCCGCAGAGCCAAACCTCGGTAGAACACCCATGCTGTCGGCGCCGAACACGAGCCCGGCCCAGATCAGCACAACTGCCCACCAGATCCCCTCCAAACGCTGACGTTCCTTCTTCTGCCCCATAATCCCTTCTTGTGTCATGTTTGCCTCCTTACAGGAAAGTCCGACCAACGTTCGCAGTATAGAATCCAGTGCGGTGAGATGTCATCACATCATCTGGTGATTCATGGGGTGGTTTGTCCTGCTGCCCGAACTGCAGCCTGCTACATGAGAAGGCCTCGGCATGGTGCCGAGGCCCGGAAAAGCGGCTGGCGATCAAAAGCCGCCGTTGGCTCCATCCCGCCCAAGGGCTACACGACGTATCCTGGTGTCGTTCCCGGTGAGACCGGCCTCACAACATGCCGCAGATGGCGGCGTGGGCCGGCATAGATGGCGCTCTCCCTACGTAGCCCGTGCTCATTGCCGAGTTCGCGGCTGTCGAGCACGAAACACATGCGCTCGGCGATACGCATGCCGGATCGCTATGGCTATGCTGAGCCAGAGCATCCTAGGCCAGACCCACTCGGACTTGTACTCAGCTCGCAGAGCATAGCCGTCACCTTCTATGGTGTCCAAGATGCTTTCAAATCGGGCACAGTACCAGTAGCCCGCGATCTTGCAGCGCAGGACCTCCAAGCTTTCCAGATATCTCTTGCCTTCTCTGAACTGTCTCCGAGCCAGCTCCGTGCGTTCTTGCACCCAGGCCCGGAACGGCGGGCTGTCAATATCTCCCGGGGCAATGCCGTGCTCATCCAGGTATTCCTGATGGATGTTGATGTAACCATTATCAATGTCGCGAACCGTATCTCTGAGCAGGTGGACGATGTGCGCGCCATGGGCAGCCAGATAGCGGCTTTCACCATCAGGATATGCGGCCTCGTTCCCAATGAAGTATTGCAGCCCATCCGTCACGGATCGCGCCAGCCAGCCTGAGTAGGAATCCAGCTGCTCCCTCCGGACGGTGGACCCTTTGCGACGGGCATCGAACTCGATGACGGCGAACATGTTCTCTATGAAGGATCGCAGCCCGGCCTTTCCATTCTTGTGGTTGTGCACAAGATCCGCAAGCATTTCTTCTTCTGCACTAAGGTCGGCGGGGCGTTGCCTGGCATGGAGAGCCTCGATCAGCTTCCTTTGTCGTTTGATAAAGGAGAGTCTTTGACCATCCGACCGGGCGGTCTGGTCAACCACATCGTCAGCCCAGCGGAAGTAGGCATACGCCCTGCAGAAATCGCCTACGAGATGGCTATCTACCAGGAGCTGTGCAGTGTAGAACGCCTGCTTGCTGCTGGCGCGGGTGATGGACCTGGCCAGCTCTTCACTTGAGACGATATCTCCTTGCACGATGGCCGCCGGTTCAAGCCGATTTCTGTACTTGGCCATCCCCTCGTTGCGCTCCGTCATTTCCGATAGGTCACCCGCCATGTGTTTCATCGTTCCTGGCAGTTTGCCTGGCATTTCGGGGAGTTGGCCATGGTCCTGACGGACAGCAGCTTCAGATTCATATTGCGGATCTTGAGCAGAACGCTGTGCAAGGCGGTTTGATCGACCAGGCGCCCGCAGAGGGTAGTGGTCCCATCTCTTTCACGACAGAGAGCCATGTCCTCGAAAGATTCCTTCCATCTGTCATGCAGATGCCCGTCCACGCGAATCTCGTAGATTTCAGGTTCAGAATGAACGGCGCGTGACGCCGATGGCTCCTTCATCATTACCTCACGGCGATCTCGATGTCCACCGGGAGCGCGTCCCGACTGGAACCGGCAGGTGGTGCTCTCCCGTGACCGCCAGGCCGAATGCTTCAGACGTCCTCGCACCGTGCCTGGATCAAGCCACCTGCATTCTGCCAGGCAAAGTGGTGATTCGTCATCACCGGATGTGGTGATTGAACGGGTGATTCTTGTCATGCACGGAGTGACGAGGCCGTTGGGCCCGGCGCTGGGTACTGTGATCATCCTACCGGGACGACCGCCTTCCAGAAGTCACAGCAGCTCCAGTTCCTTGGCCTGGCGGACTGCGGCTCTGCGGCTGTTCACTCCAAGCTTCGCGTAGATGCTCTTCGTGTGAGTGCGGATCGTGTTCAGGGATACGGTCAACTCCCCGGCAATTTCGGGCCCGGACAGGTCCGTTCTCAGGAGTCTCAGGACGTCCAATTCGCGTTCAGTAAGCGGATCGACCAGGGGGCCCGAAGTCGTTGACCGTCCCTCGCCATCCACCCTTTCAAAGGCTGCCAACAATCTGCCAATATATTTACCCAGAGGTCCGCTCGCCTCGATCTGGCGAACCAACTTGAGCATGGGCTCGCCCTCATCGACATAAGTCCGCACGAATTTCTCCTCTGCGGCCAGACCCAGCGCTTCCCGCAGGGATAACAAGGCCTGATCCTGCAGACCTTGTGCGGAAGATGCCAGCGACTGGAGTGCCAGGAGCTCGATCAGGTCGCGCGTGCATCCGACAGACCTGGCTATGTTCAACATTCGAGCGATCAGAGATTGGGCTCTTGAAAGTTCGTCCCCTTCAGGATTCCACCGTCCCAGGTATAGAAGGCAGCGCGCCAGCGCCGCATGCCTGAACCCATCGAAGTAGGCGATCTCATCATCGACGTCCAGGTCATTTTCACGGAAGACATTCAATGCCTCGCTGGGCAGCTTCTGTTCCAGCAGTAATCTGACCCTTCCATCGATCATGAGTTGCCGGGTGCCGGCGGCCAGGTTCAGCGTATTCTGTGCCATTCGTTCCGCTGATTTGTACGACTCCATGGCCTCGTCCACATTGCCCAAAGACAATTGAACACGGGTCATGACGGCATAGCCGGATATCACCGCGTCGACCATTCTTGCGGGCTCACCGATCCGAATGCCTTCATCCAGAAGCGCCAAGGCAGATTCCAGGTCATTCCATTCGCGAGAGATGTTGGCAAGGTGCACGCAGGCTGAACTTGCGTAGGGAATATGGATTTGGGTCTTCTCGTATCTGAGGTCGATAGCCTGCTGAAAGGTGTCGGCCGCCTGTGAAAGCCGGCCCTGAAGTGCCTGCGTCACGCCCAATTCAAGAATGATGGCCTGGGCCAGGATGCGATTGCCGACTCTGAGACTTTCCCGGCGCGCCTCTTTGAAGATCTTGATGGCGCCATCAAGGTCGCCGCTGGCCCGAGCCGCGAGCGCCAGGGCATCCGTCGCGACGGCACGATTGAAATGGTCGCCCGGCAAGTGGTGCAGGGCCTGAGTTGCATATTCGCGGGATTTCGCCAGCCGCCCGTCCAAGAGAGCGAATAGAGCCCGGATCGCCGCGACTTGCCCCTGAATGGCCGACTTCCCGCCCACAGGTTCCGGTGTGGATTCATCTTCAAGTGCTCGTTCCGCGGCTGCCAGGTAGCTCTCACCCTCTTCAACTCTCGCCCACCGCTGATACATCCAAGCCCGGATGATACAGAGCCATGGCCAACCGAGGACAATATCTTCAGGGATGGCATCCAACCACGTGGCCAGTTGGTCAAACTCACTTTGCATCATCATGTCCGGCCCGATGGCTTCCACCAACTGAGCCGCCTGTACGAAATCTCCACCGAGCAAAGCATGATCGATGGCTTCGGTGATGAGCCCTTGCCGTTTCAGCCATTCTGAAGCGCGCCGATGCAATTCCGGAACATTGTGGGCCGCATCTTCACGCAATCGCTGCACAAGGAACTCAGCAAAAAGGTGATGATAGCGAAACCAATCTCGGTCTTCGTCGAGAGGAATGAGGAATGTATTGGCTTCGTGCAGGTGGCGAAGGATCCTGCTGCTCGTCGAAGAATCCAGCGTGGCATCACACAGAGCCGCATTGAATCGCTGAAGGACGGACGTTTGAAGCAGGAAGGCCTGGACTTCCTCTGGTTCTCGTGACAGCACCTCATCAAGCAGGTAGTCAATGATGTGCTGATGGCTCCCGGAGAACGCGGCAATGAATTCGTCCTTGTCTGGTCTCCCTCGGAGCGACAATGCGGCCAACTGCAATCCGGTGATCCATCCCTCGGTTCGCGCAAGGAGGGTCGTCGTCTGCTCTGCAGACAGCCGCAACTCCAATTCGTCGTTTAGGTATGCGACTACTTCCGACTCAGTGAAGCGAAGATCGTGCGCACGAACCTCGACCATCTCTCCTCTCGCCCTCAGACGCGCAAGGGAGAAAGGCGGATCGACACGCCCACTTACGATCAAGTGGGCGTTGTGAGGCAGGTGAGCCAGCAGGAACTCCATGGCACCATGGATTGCTTGCGACGTTATGAGGTGATAGTCATCAAGCACTAAGTAGAATTGATGCTTGGAGACCGACAGTTCGTTGATGAGGGTGGTGAAAAGCGGTTCGATTGGGGGACTATCGGTGGCTTCCAGTGTCTGCAGCAACTCCTCGCCAACGCCACCATCGATTTTCTGGATGGCAGCCACAAAGTATCCGAGGAAGCGCTTCAGGTTGTTGTCATTTTCGTCCAACGACAACCAGGCCACCGATTTCCCTTCGTGCCTCGCCCATTCGCTGACGAGAGTACTCTTCCCATACCCTGCAGGCGCCGATAGAAGGATTAGTTTGCGGTCTTCCCCGTCGTGCAGTTGGCCAACCAGACGTGGCCGCATCACCAGCTTGGCGCCAGCAGGCGGAATGTAGAGTTTGGTACTCAGGAGTGAAGTAGTCAATCTGGACTCCAAAACTCCCGTTACAAGGGTTGCCGATATGATACACGATTCCGTTGCTGCGACCGCCGCTCAATAGATGGAACTAATAAAACACAGGTGAAAACGGCACTTCACGAGAGCAAGAGGCGAAGAAGAAACAACATGATTGCACCCTTGGAGACTCGGAAGCATCGGAGAAGGGATGAGTTCGTCCTTTGTGAAGCGTTGATGCCTGGTGCGCAACCTAACGAGAGCCGTGACCTGTACTCCACGCGTGCCAGAACTCCTACCTGATGGAGCCTCCTTGGCCCACACATTGATCCCGCTGCCTGCAGGCCGACCTCTTTCAGTTGCCGGAGAGAGCGCTTGACAACCCGCCCCCCGATCTGCTTTACTAGTAGTGCTGGCCCGGTCCAGTCCCGATCATGACCCAAGAACAGAAGAAGAGCAGCAACAGCGAGGCGCTGGTCAAGTTCCTGGCCCTCGTAGGCTCAAACGCGCCTTGGAGAAGCTGGCGGCCGAGCGCAATGTGGCGCTCTCGGCCCTGCTGCGACTGATGACTTCGGAGTACGTCAGGCGGGTCAATGAACAGACATGATCATTTCAATCGCCAACCAGAAAGGAGGAGTGGCCAAGAGCACCACCGCCATCAACCTGGCGGCTGGACTGGCCTCCGGTGGACACAATGTGCTGCTGATCGATGCCGATCCGCAATCGAACTCGACCCGGGTTTTCCTTCACCCCGATGTCGAGGCCGCACTGGAGAGGTCGCTGTACGCCCTCATCATCAACTTCTCCCCCATCGCTTCGGTCGTGCGCAAGACGGGCCTCCAGAACCTCTCCTCTGTCCCGGCGCACATCCGCCTCTCGGGAATCGACCTGGAGCTTGGCCAGGCCATCGACAATCGCAGTGAAAGGCTGAAGTCAAGTTCGCCAGGGAAAAGTACGACTACATCATCATCGATACTCCCCCATCCCTCGGGATTCTCAGCATCAACGCCTTCGTGGCAAGCGACCAGCTTTTCCACGAGTTCGATCTTTTGTGCTCAAGCACCCTCACCGTAACGCTCCGGTCGGCCGGGCCCTAATGCTGCCGCCCCCTGACGGCTGCCGTATCCTTTTCATCGTGATCTCCAGCGTGTTTTGATTGTCATCTGAACGCCCAGGCGTGCCGCGGCAGGTGAACAGACCTGCAAGGTGTTCTTGTGGTGCTTTGACTATCGCCGTTCCACAATCCCAAGGCTTGGATGAGATCAGTCTATGAGCCCAGTCGAATTGCCATGCCGAGGGGAATGAGTTGGAGTGATGATGAGCCGGTTAACTTCTGTTTCGCGTGCGGACCCTTGGATTGCCCTAGGGAACGACCTGCCCATTCAAGCTGGCCCCAAATAGCGCAACAATCACAGGGCGGTAGTCGACACCCAGGGATTCTGCCCGGATGGTGTGTGAACCGGGATCGAATCCACTGACTTCGATGTACCCGCCGTACGAATAGTCATAGATATCCTGTCTAATTTGACCCAGCCTCAAGGTGTCACCGCGCCAGACCTCCTGGCCGTCGAATAGCACGCGCGCCCAGCCCATTGTGTGCTTGCCGTAGATTTGCACGCCGATGGCGCTTGCCGGAGTATCGACGGTCATCTCGGTCCAATCATGTAGTCCCCACAATACGCGAGTGAAACCATACGGAATTGAAACATCGCTGGCTCCAATGGTGTAGCCGTCTGGCATGTCCCTCGCCAAGGATGCCCTCAGAAGCAGCTCCGGTGGAGCACTGAAGAGCTGCACATAGCCCGGATACACATTGACGATCAGACCATCGGGCGCGGGAGGCGCATCCGCCTGTAGGCGAGTAACATCGACCTCCTCGCAGGCTGGTTCACGATAGTAGTGGCCACCGGCGCCCGTGTACCCGCTCAGCGGACCGCAGTTTATCCACTCCTGCCCGGCGAGGTTCTTGCCGCGCAGGTCGATGGAGCAAGGATCGTCGATCAGTTCTAGAACGAGAACGCGGTCAGCCAACCCCCATCGGTCTTCGATACGCCATCGATATTCACCAGTTACCTGTGGGCAATAAGGATCGTTGAACAGATATAGGTGATCATCAGCCACAGAATAGGACGCGATGCTGTGCCAACCAGTTACGTTGTAAAGTATCCGCATGACGCCGCGGTCGAAACGCATCTTCCAGATGCCGCCGGCGGGACGATAATCCGCACAGCGCAGGCACTGCCACCACTCCGGCCAGGAAGCATCATACTTGGCGAAGGTACCGTCGATCTGTGTCATCTCGCCCGGCGGCAGATCGGTACTGTAGGGATTGGGTGTTTTCGCTTGTAGGCTGGCCCAGATATGAGCAGGAGACGGAAGCGGAGTTAGAGTAGAGGCTGGTAGGCTCGTTGATGATCGAGACGATGCGGGCGTGATGACGCTTGTCGCAGTCGGGGGCACGCTAACGGTTGGCGCAGCGGAGGTGGAAGTGGGCAGTGCCACCAAAGGCGAGCAGGACGCCACCAGCGTCGTCGCAAAGGCAATCACAGCACCCAGTGTGCGCACGCTAGCCCCCGATCGATTCATCCTCTTCAATTGTATCGCCCCACTTCGGCCGGTCGTGCTGGGCCGCCTGTCGTGGCTTTGTGAGTTGTGCGAGACATTGGCCCGATAGGTCTTTGACAGCTCGTGAAAGCAGTGGGGTTGGGTGGCAGGCCCCGAAGATCGCCCCAAAATCGGCCTGTCGCCGGCAGGCCACCGTCAGCAAACCTGCTTGCTCAACGTCTTGCACGGGGGGATTCGTCGATCGGCAGGATTGAACGCTGCCCCTGCATACACGGCCAACGGGGAATCGGAGAACGATCGACACCGCCGCATTGCGCTCACACAATAGACAAACGGGGCGATATGACAAACGTCACTTGAATCACAAATTGACGGTCGCTAGACTGACAGTGGCAGGGCCGCATTTGCCTGCGTGGCCCGGCAGAATCTGAATGGAGAAGGCGGAATCATTGTCTCCAGGCAGGTTCCGAGCATGGAGATGTGTCTATATGGTAGTGGGGGGCATACCGCCGAGGATTGTTGACGGAAGCTTGCGTCAGGAGATCCAAGGAGTCTCGGAGGAGAAACAATGAAAAGCCTTGTCTGGGTGTTTGCCTTGATCGCCTTGCTGGGTGTTGCGGCACAGGCCTGTGACTCCAAAATGAACCAGTCCAATGCTCCTATTCTCGGGACGTATGAGGCCGAGGTCACAGCCGCCGCGATACAGGCTGCCGGCGGAGGAGTAGCCGTTGTGGCCGCCGAAGAAGGCGCATGGCAACTGGAATTCACCAAAGAGGGCCAGTGCCGGCTGATTCGGCTGCGCCCCGTCGGCGGTCCAATGCTGGAGGAGGAGGTGCCCTTCCATCTTTCCGGCGATACGTTGGTCTTGGAACCGCGCTCCGGCGAACTCGGCTGCTTTCCAAGTGAAGGCCAAGGGACCTATCGCTGGAAATTGGAGGGTGAGCAACTTACCCTGACTGCCATTGAGGATCACTGCTACCGGCAGTTTGCATTGACCGTCAATCCGTGGATCAAGACACGCTGATCCCACAAGTAATGTCAATCAGTGCCACTTTCCAGCTGACGGCGTGGACTGGGGCACATAGTGCAGCCTGTGGGCCCGGAGGGCGCGCGAGCAGAGCAATCTGAAAGGTAGACCAGAAAGATAGCGCACCCGGACCTCTGCTTGCTGCGGTCAGGACATGAACAACGGAGCCGCTCGCTCTACTGAATGGGCGGGGATGCGCCTTTCCAACACGCACCTGTTCCCGCCACACCGAGCCAGATCAGCCGCCAATCTTTCAGGCAGCGCATCCAAAGCTCAGCCGCGCTCCACGTAGGGAAAGTGCTTTCCGCCGGGTGGCTTGATGTGCCTATCCTCCTCAAGGACGCCAGTCGGGAACCTTGACAATCCGAGACACGAGACTATAATGCGCCGATTTTAAAACTCGGCCGGACCACGTTGTGAAGCCCAGCACGTGCGACTCGACAATGTCCGTCCACCAGACAAGGAGAGAGGCTGTGCACGTAAAGTCGCATTTGTGGATTGCGGTCGTCGTTCTTGGCAGTATTGTGGTGGGTGCCTGTGCCGGGCCTTCCGGACAGGCCGCCGCGGCTTTCCCGGCTGGCGTCTACAAGCCGGCGCAGAAGCTCTATGCCGATGAGCTGACATTCGGAGAGGACGGCAGGTACCAGATCACCGTCGGGACTTGGCAGATCCACGGCAGCTATGCTGTGGACGGCACCAAGATTGTGCTCACCAACGAAGACACGGCGGAGTGCCGCGACTATCCCGGCACCTACGGCTGGGAAGCCCGGGGAAATGAACTGACCCTGAAGGCAATCGAGGACACGTGCACGGGCTCGGACCGCGAGAAGGACCTTTCGCGCTCCTGGGTTCTGCAACCCTGAGAGCATCCGGGCAAGCCCCGGGCTGGGCGGGTCCGCTGCGCGTCGACTTGCCCGCGGATGCCGTTCCGGAGCTCTAGCGCAGAAGGGCGTCACAATGCCGGGGAAGTAGTCGGCTTCTTGTCCGCCAGTGGCACGTCTTGCTTGGATTCAATCACAAACGCCTGGCGATCCAGGCGTTTGTGACTCTCCAGATTGCTGCACCGGCCTTGGGGCAGCGCGCCATGATGACGGCGTCTGCAGTCTGCATCGCAATGTTCGGCTGGTCCAGGGCAGGTGCTGCACTTCCTTTGCGCTTCAGTCGAAATGCAGTCCGTTGGCTGCGCGTGGGAAGAGATATGTGCTGGTTCCGTAGTATGAATATGGTACTCAGATGAAGACAATCTGGGCACCCTCGGTCATGTCCATGAAGTCGCTGGCGGTGACAACCTTTTCGACACATGGCAGGAAATCATCCTGCTTGAGGCCCCACATATCAACGGTCATCTTGCAACCGTACATCTTTGCCCCGCCATCGGAAAGCATGTCCAAGTATTCCCGCACGGTGGGTACGCCCAGTTTCTTCATCTTCCATTTCATGAACCAGGTGGCGAAGGCGGTCATGCCGGGAATGATTCCCAGAATGTTGGGAATACCCAGGTTGCCGGTGGGCAATCCCATCAGGCTAAACTTGAAGCCCGTGTTGGCTACCGGCGCGATTTCGAGATGGTCCACGCGCTTCTTGGTGACAAGATCCAGTCCCCAGAAGGTGAAGAAGATAGTGACATCAATGCCGTTGCCGAGGGCTGCCCATCCCATGATGAGCGCGGGATAAGCCATATCAAGGTCGCTTTTGGAACAGATGAAGGCCATGTGACGGTTCTTTTGCTCAGCCATTCTAGATTCTCCTTGTCGTTCCGCTGAACTACACACAACCCTCAGGCTTGCCGAGACCAGCGATCTTCGCGACCTTCTTGGCCGGGCCCTTTGGGAAGAGAGCGAACAGGTCCTTGGTGGAAACGCCGGTCCCGCTCGTGATCTGGCGTAG
>DATIPW010000058.1:0-14908 GCA_035471605.1 Anaerolineales bacterium
CTGCCAAGTCCTACGCTCTTGGCGCTGCCGACGCTTCCAATCGGCGCCCCGCCGACAGTGGGCGCGGCGCCGACATCCGCTGCGGATAAGTGCAATGCGCCGCTGGCTGCGGAGACAGATGGCCCGCTGGCGTCGGTCAGGATAGCCAACGACACCAATGGCGACGTGGTTTTGTCGCTGTACTTGTACAAGACGGCATTTGGCGAGTGCGGCTACAGGGGCTTTAATCTGGGCCCCCACGGTTCGATCACCGTGAACAACCTGCCCCAGGGGTGCTACTTCGCCGGCGCCTTCATCACCCAACCCAAGCAGGATACCAAGGCGTTTGGCAATGGCTGCATTACGTCGGAGCGGGGTGTCGTGACCGTTGGTTCTGAGGTAATCGCGGTAAATTCGAACTAGGTACGCGGCCCGGCCGCGGGCAACCTACGTTTACCATGACGCAAATGCGGTGGGCCTCTCTGGACCCACCGCATTTGCATTTCTACATGGGGTACGCGATCCGCAGCCAGAACGCTTACTCTTTGATCCTTTCAATCCTGGCCCCCAGAGCGCGAAGCTTGCCTTCCACATCTGCATAGCCCCGGTCGATTTGGTGGATGTTTCTGATCGTGGAAGATCCCCTTGCCCCCAGCGCAGCAAGTACGAGGGCCATGCCCGCTCGAATATCAGGGCTTTCAAGGTTCTCGCTGTACAGCTGCGTCGGGCCCTGCACCAGGCAGCGGTACGGATCGCAGAGGATGATCCGGGCGCCCATGGAGACGAGTTTGTCAGTGAAGTACATGCGCCCGGAATACATCCAGTCGTGAAAGAGGACCGAGCCAACGGCCTGCGTGGCGACCGTGATGCCGATGCTGATCAGGTCGGTGGGATAGGCCGGCCAAACATTTGTCTTGATCTCCGGTACGGCCCCATCGACGTCAGGCACGACCGTCAGGGACTGGCTGGATTCCACCCGCAGATCATCGCCTTCCGCTTGCCAGGCGACTCCGAGTCGCCGAAACGCCTGCGAAATCATCTCCAGGTGCTGCACTGCCGCATTCTTGATGCGAACCTCGCCCCGCGTAATGGCGGCAGCCCCTGCGAAGCTCACCACCTCCAGGTAGTCGGGTCCGATCGTGAACTCCCCTCCGTGCAACTGCGGAACACCACGGATGTGCAGCGTGTTTGAGCCAATGTCCTCAATATCAGCGCCGAGTGCATTGAGCATGTTGCATAGGTCCTGCACGTGTGGCTCAGAGGCTGCATTCCGTATCGTTGTGCTGCCCCTGGCAGTGACGGCGGCCATGACGATATTCTCTGTAGCCGTTACGCTGGCCTCATCCAGCAGGATCTCTGCTCCTACGAGACCCCTCGCATGAAACTCAAAGATGCGGTCATACGTGACGGTTGCCCCCAATTCCTGCAGGGCCAAGATGTGCGTGTCGAGCCTCCGGCGACCGATGACATCACCACCCGGAGGCGGCAGGCGAACGCTACCGCTTCGGGCGGTGAGCGGGCCTGCAAGGAGTATCGAAGCCCTTATTCGCCGACACAGGTCTTGATCCAGTTCTGCCGGCCTCACATCTCGGGCGGTTATGCGCCAGGTACTCGGTTCCAGTTCTTCCACTGTCGCGCCCAGGCTCGTGATCAGCCGCTTCATGTCCAGAACATCGCGGATACTGGGGACATTGCGCAAAACCACCGCCTCGTCCGTGAGCAGACACGCGGCCAGAAGCGGCAGCGCCGCGTTCTTGTTACCGGCCGGAGTCACCTCCCCGCGCAACGGCACGCCGCCATCAATGACGAATTCTTCCATTTGGGATCCTCTGCTGCCGTGACTTCGGGAAACATTCTAAGCCAGTTCAGCGTTGCCGCCAAGCTGGCCGGGACGCGAGGCTACCGGCGGCAGCTCGCCGCCGATGAGCTGTTCACCTCGCTCTCGGGGACGACATCAAGCCCGATTGACTCCGGTGAACCTACCGGGGGAATCGGATATCGAATATCATGTTGGCGAATGGCAATTTCACTTGCGTTGCCCGCATTGCTGGGAGTAGTGGCGGCGGGCTTGACCAACTACCTAGCCGACCAGCTTCCAAGGACAGGTCGACTTTCGGCCGCGACCTGCCCGAATTGCGGTGCCGAAAGACCGTGGGTGGAGCATCTGATCCCCGCCCGTTGCCGCAGTTGTGCGAGACCGCCCAGCCCCCGTCGCTGGGTCGTCGCGGCGGGCATGGCTATCCTCAGTGTATTCATCTGGCTGCGGCCGCAGGCTCTCGGCTACCCGCTCGGACTCGTCCTCCTCACCTACTTTGCAGTGGTGGTGGTGATCGACATTGAGCATCGATTGGTCTTGGGAACCACAAGCCTGTTTGGCGTGCCTCTCGCACTCGGAATGGGCTGGAGGCTGAACGGCTGGGAGGCGACACTGGCAGGTGGACTCGCTGGCCTTGTCATGATGGGGGCCGTCCACCAGCTGGGCCGCTTGTTCGTTCGGCGCCAGGCCCGGCGCATTCGAGCGGAAGGCGGTTCGCTGGACGATGAGGAGGCCCTCGGCGCCGGTGACGTGACACTCGCAGCCATCCTCGGCTTGCTGCTCGGCTGGCCACTCATTTGGTTCGAACTGCTTCTCGGGGCCCTACTGGCGGGCGCAGTTGGGCTAGTGATCGTGCTGATCTTTCTCCTGCGGGGCCAGGGTGCTCACAGAGCCCTGGCGGTATACATGCCCTACGGGCCGTGCCTCGTGCTGGGCGCCTTCCTGATTCTCTTCCTTCCAAGTCTCGTCGCAAGTTTCCTGCCTTGACATAGATTGCTCGGCAACGGATCTCGGCGTCAGGGTTGACGCCGACGGCGCGCAGCGATGCCCGCTCTTGCACGAGGCGAGAACCGCCAAGAGGTGATTCGGATGTGCTCAGGCCGCCCAGCCAAGGGCTGGCCGGAACTGGGGAAGGAAGGGGGTGACGCTTCTCTCGGACCAGCCCAGTAGCGCGGGACCCGGCCCGACGATTTCCTGAAGGCCTGTCGTGACCGTCTCAGCGCCGCCGCGGTGTATAATCCACGGTCCGGCAGGCCGAAAGGAGGCAACCGGACACCGGGAAAGCCAGCGCATGGGCTCTGGCCGTCGGCCAGAGTTGACGAGGCAGAGGGTTCTCCATCGCAAGATGGTGCCAACGGGTCGAACAGAGTCGCTCAGGGCGTGCTGCGACCCGGAAAATCGACGGATCAGCGGATGCCCTCCGGGTGCGCCATCACCCGACAGTCTTTCCCTCCAAATCGGATCGCGCTCACAACCTCGCGGGGGCAACTCCGCAGGCAAAAAGGCGCGAATTGGCGCAACCCACTCAGGACGGGAGCATCCCGAGGCCGTGATGAATCCCATCCTGCGCACGGCAACCGGCGCCGAGCCGTGGAGCCGGCAAGAGCTGGAGGGATACTAATGTGTGGAATCGTCGGATACGTGGGGCCGCGGGACGCAACACCGATCATCCTCGGGGGACTGAAGAGGCTGGAGTATCGGGGCTATGACTCCGCGGGCATCGCCGTTGTGCACGATGACGGTCTGATGATTCGGAAGGACGCCGGCAAGCTCTCGCAATTGGTCGATCTGGTTCAGACCTCCCCGATTGGGGGTGCCCCAGGCGTCGGACACACCCGGTGGGCCACCCACGGGGCTCCGTCAGCCCGCAATGCGCACCCCCACGTGGGACAGACAGGACGTGTGGTAGTCGTACACAATGGAATCGTTGAGAACTTCCTGGAACTGAAGCAGGAGCTTGGCGCGGAGGGCGTCCAGTTTCAAACCGATACCGATACAGAATCCATCGTACATCTGGTAGAGCACTACCAAGCGGCGGGTTCCGATTTCGTCGAGGCGGCCCGGCGGACCTTTCGGCATATCCAGGGCGCCAATGTGGTGGTGCTGCTGTCAGCCGATGAGCCGGACAAGATCGTCACAGCGCGAATGGGCAATGCAGGCGGTGTGGCTATCGGCTTGGGCGAGGGAGAGAATTTCGTCGCCAGCGACGCGCCTGCCCTTCTCGAACACACCCGACGCGTCATCTTCGTGGAGTCTCGACAGATGGCAGTCATTTCCGCCAATCAGGTGCAGGTGGAGTCGTTCGAAGGCGGCCGGGTGCATCCGGAAATTCATACCGTTGCGTGGGATCCTGTCACCGCGGAGAAGGGTGAGTACCGCCACTTCATGCAAAAAGAGATCCACGAGCAGGCCCGCGCTGTCACCGACACTCTCGCGGGCCGAGTCGATTTTGCTGCAGGGCGAATTCGCCTCCCCGAGCTCAATCTCAGTGAGCATGCCGCCCGCAAAGTGGACAAGATCGTCATCACGGCATGTGGAACAGCGGCCTATGCGGGCATGGTGGGCAAGTACCTGATTGAACACATTGCGCGGATCCCGGTCGAAGTTTCCATAGCCTCGGAATTCCGCTACAGCGACCCGATCATTGATGGTCGCACGGCCGTTCTGGCCATTAGCCAATCCGGGGAAACCGCCGATACGCTGGCGGCCATGGAGGAGGCTCGGCGCAAGGGTGCAGTCCTGTGGAGCATTGTCAATGCCATCGGTTCACAGGCGATGCGCCTGGCGGATGGCTCCATCTCGATGCAGTGCGGCCCCGAGATCGGCGTCGCTTCCACCAAGGCATTCCTGGCTCCGCTGATCGATCAGTATATGCTTGCCGTGCTGCTGGCTGACTTGCGGGGCACCATCGACGATGCCACACGTCGGGCCCTCGTGGCCGACCTACGTCTGGTGCCGAACCTGGTGGGTCGGACGCTGGATCGGGAGGCCGAGGCACAAGCGGTAGCGGTGGCGTTGAAGGACGTTCGCAATTGCCTGTTTCTCGGACGAGGGATCAACATGCCCATCGCCTATGAAGGCGCTCTGAAACTGAAGGAGATCTCGTACATCCATGCGGAAGGATATCCGGCGGGAGAAATGAAGCACGGGCCGATCGCGCTCATCGACCAGGAGATGCCCGTGGTGTGTCTGGCCCCGCTGGACCCATGGCACGAGAAGATGATCTCTCAGGTACAGCAGGCCAAGGCGCGCGGCGGCGTGGTCATCGCAGTCGCCACGGATGGGGATGAGCTGGTAGGCAACATCGCAGACTATATCCTGCGGATCCTGCCGACACCTTGGTTGCTCTCCCCGGTCATCACTGTGATCCCGCTTCAGCAGCTGGCGTACCACATTGCCAGCCTTCGCGGCCTGGACGTCGACCAACCACGAAACCTGGCGAAAAGTGTTACGGTGGAATAGGCCCAACGCGGAGCCCCTCCGAGCCGGGCGCAACCTGACGCTGGCTGCGGGGTTCTGAGTTCTGAGACGCAGGCAATAGTGAGGCACCAAAAATGAACTCTGAACAGGCACTGTCGAGCTCCTTCTACAGCGAAGAGGGCGTGCAGAACCAAGAAGTCGAACTGGAAGCGGGCGCCATCCCGGTGGGCCTGATGCGTGTGAGCAATCCAAAGATTGGCATCGGGGGAGCCTATGGTACCTGGGGCACGAGCTACGACAACCGCGAGATACTCGGCTTCCTGGAGCAGCGGCTTGGCCAAGCGCCCAGTCTGGCTGATCAGTTGAATCTCGCTGAATTGGGTTTCCAGCGCCGGCATCACATTGGCCATCTCTCGCCCGCGCAGAATGTGCAGCTCGAAGTCGAAGTGGGTGCACGGATCCTGCGCGAGGCTGCCGCTGCACGTGGATGGGATGCGGGGGAAGTCGATGCTGTTCTACTGGGAATCACCGCTCCCATTGCTGCAGACTACCTGGAACAAGTCACGAAGGTCGCCGGCATCCGGTCTGATGCGCTCAAGGTCATGGTCCACAAAGCCTGCGATGGCTCAGTGAGCAGCCTACACCTGGCCCTGAATCCCAACCTGCCGGAGAACCAGACGCTGTCGCCCTCGATCGCGGAAAGAGTACATGGCAAGAAAGTGCTGGTTGGCGGAATCGAAGGCCTGAGTCGCTTCCTGTATTCCACCCGCGACACGAACGCACTTCAGCTCTTTGGCAATGCCGCCGGGGCGTTCGGCTTCATCCCCGGGAAGGAGATAAGGTTTCTTGCGGGTTCATCACGCGAGGCCTTTGACACGGAAGGCGTGCTGCAGGTCAAGATGCAGTACCAGCATTCCGTGAGCAACGCCGCGCACGAGAGCAACGTCGAAGTCACGGAGATAGGGCCCACGACCATTCGTGTGGCTGGACTCATGCACGAGCCGGAGAACGGCTCATCAGTCAGCATGGCTGGCCCCATGGGCATGGTCAAGCTCTTTGTCCGGACAGGCGTGCAGGTTGTCACGGAAGCCTACGAGGCATACCAGAACCTGATGCAGCGATTGGAGCAGACCCCGCGCATCGCCGTGGCGATTGTTCATCACGCCAACTACAAGATCAACAAACTCAAAGAGAAACAGTTGGTTGGCCTTGGCATCAAGTTCCCCATGCCCTGGCTGCTCAGCGAGTTTGGCAACGTCAGTGCCGCTTCAAACATGATCGCATTTTTGCGACAACTTCCCAAGCTCAGGCCGGGTGACCACGTGCTTTTCGACGGCTTCGGCGCGGGCACGTACTATGATGTGCTGGCGGTCGAAATGGGCGTCTGAGGTGCTCCCCATCGGCGCCCGGGCTTGATAGCGAAACGGATGCAGGGAGGGCATGGGCATAGAAGGACGCCCATGCCCTCCCTTGTCTTGTCTGGTCCCTGCCAATTTGGCAGCCACATGTCAGTGCAGGGCCGGCTTCCCCGGGGATTGGCGAGATCAACCCAAGGGCGGCATACTGGGCTCGGAATTCGACTCTATCGGGGACCAGTCGAGCCCGAATATGCACCGGGACGGTCTTTGGCCTTCCGGATCAATCTTGGCTTCCTGGCGTGCTCCTACACCCACGAGCTGCGAGATGGCCCGCCGGTCCATGTCACACAAGGCAGGATGTCTCGCGATCACCGACGCATACGGACAATTGCCGAAGATCAGCCTGGGACCAAGAGCGCCGGCCTCCCAATGGGCGTCGTAGTGCAACCCCGACAGCCGGCTGACCAAAGTGGCAAGCCGACCGCGTCCCGTGTCCTCGATTGGAGGATCTGATAGTCGCTCGACAAGAGCCTTCGCCAGAGCGGGCATGACGGTGCCTTCGGGATTACGCAGAATGGTACGAGTCACATCCAACAAGGCCGATGCCAGCATCGCCACGTTTTCTCCCGCCAGGCGCTGTGAGAGACTGTAGCGCAAGCCCGGTCTGCCTTTTTGCCCTTGACGGGCGGAAGCTACCAGCCCCACCCGCCCGTCGGCCCTCAAGACGGCCAGGTGATATCGCACGGCCGGCCTCGACATGCCCAGATCGCGGGCGATTCGGGACACCAAAGCCCCGGGGTGCTGCCTGACGTAGTCCATGACCCGTTTTCTTGCACGGGGACGCATGGCCCAATCCTAGCACGGTCGGATATTTTAGTAAATATATACTGACTATATTACATTGACGGTTCTGGGGCATCCCCTTATACTCACCCCGGCGTTCATGAATGGACCTCAATTGGGATTCCCCCTACGCTGTTGCGTTGGCGCTGCGCCAGGCACATCCCAACGTGTATCTGGATGAGGTCACGCTGTCAGACGTCTTTGACTGGACTCTGGCCCTGCCTGGTTTTGACGATGAGGCGTCGCTGTGCAATGACGAGATCCTGCAGGCCATCTTTCGGGAATGGTTCGAGGTGACCATCGATGACTGAGCCCACATTGAATTCGCCGCATTACGAGATCCCAGAGGAATTGCAGCAGGCTGTAAGCATTACCACGCTGGACCGCTTGTACAACTGGGGTCGGCGTTCGTCGGTCTGGCCGATGATGTTTGGATTGGCCTGCTGCGCAATTGAAATGATTGCCGCCCAAGCGTCACGCTATGACCTGGCGCGCTTTGGCATGGAGGTCATGCGACCAAGTCCGCGGCAAAGCGACCTGATGCTCGTGGCAGGGACGGTAACCAAGAAGATGATCCCCAACATTGTGCGACTTTACAATCAGATGCCGGAACCCAAGTACGTGATTGCAATGGGGGCCTGCGCTGCTGGAGGTGGTCCCTTCAAGGAGGGGTACAACGTTGTTGCGGGTGTGGACAAGTTCATCCCCGTGGATGTCTACATTCCCGGCTGCCCACCGACGCCTCAGGCCCTCACTGCAGGACTGATCAAGCTCCAGGAGAAGATCGACCGGCAATCCATTCGAAAGGTCCGCTGGTACCAGAAGGGCGCTGACAGCGTCGAGATCCCCATTCCGGTCCTGGGGCCCGATCTCATGGATCCTCGCCGTTTTGCCGATATCAAGCGGCTCGCTGCAGCAGACGTTTCTCAGGGACCCGAGACGTCCGCTCAGACGGCACCCGAGACCTAGGAGCGCAGATGGCCACTTTGGATCACACGGCTTCCCTTGACCTCTCCCAAGCCGCGCCAGGCAGCGCAGTCAAAGATCCCCGCCCCAACTACGAAGGCTGGATAGTAGAGAAATCCAGCCTCATAGAGGTGGCCACGCTCGTTCGCGACCGCTTGGGTTTTGATCTGTTGTCGTCCGTGACGGGTGTGGACTACTTTCCGGAAAGCATGGAGGTCGTGTATCACGCTTTTCGGAGCGTGGGCGGCCCAGGCTTGGTGTTCAAGGTGCAAGTGCCGCGCTCGGATCCCATGGAGGTCCCTTCCGTCACCCCGATCTGGGCAGGCGCGGAGTTTCAGGAACGGGAGATATGGGATCTGTTTGGCATCAAGTTCCGCGGACATCCCGATCTGCGCCGAATACTGATGTGGGAGGGATTTGAGGGCCACCCCTTGCGCAAGGACTGGCGCGAGCCGTTCCACGAAGAGGACGTGAAGCCGCTAAAGAGCCGCTGGCCGGATGGTCACTATGTCAGCGCCGAGGATAGAAACAAGTACAAGGACAATCTGCAGTTCCCGCCTGATTTCGATCCCGAAAAGGCCACATTCGAGGGTGAGGCAGCACTCTACGGCGCGCTGGCGAAATACACGTCTGTTGAGGGCGGGATCAAGACTGACCGTCTGGTGATCAACCTTGGTCCCCAGCATCCCTCGACCCACGGCGTTTTTCGGGCCGCCGTAGTGCTGGACGGCGAGACCATCGTCAGCTTGAAGCCTGTCATGGGCTACCTGCATCGCAACCACGAAAAGATCGGGGAACGCAACACTTTCCTGCAGAACATGCCCTTCACGGATCGCCTCGACTACTTCAATTCCATGAGCAACAACTGGGGTTATTCGCTGGCTGTGGAGAAGCTGATGGGAGTTCAGCCCCCCGAACGCGCGGAGTTCCTGCGTGTCATCATGGCAGAGCTCAGCCGTATTCAGAATCACTTGATCCTCATCGGCATGCTGCTCAATGATCTTGGGGCATACTTCACGCCGGCCTTGTATGCGTTTGAGGAGCGCGAGCTCATCTTGGACATCTTTGAAGCGGCCTCCGGCTCCCGGATGATGTGCAACTACCATCGCTTTGGGGGCGTGGCACGTGACCTGCCGGATGGCGTCTTGGAGAAGATCACGGGCCTGGTGGAAGAGCGACTGCCGCGCAAGGTCGAGGAATTCGAGCGCTTATTGACCGAGAACGAGATCTTTCTTTCGCGGATGCGGGGCGTGCCAGTGATTAGTGGTGAGGCGGCAATTCGGTATTCCATCACCGGGCCGGTTCTCCGAGCCGCAGGCATCCCCTACGATGTGCGGCGTGCGCAACCCTATGGCATCTATGATCGCTTTGAATTCGATGTGGCGCTGCGCCAGAACGGCGACTTGTACGACAACTACCTGATCCGCGTCGACGAGATACGCCAGTCGCTGCGCATCTTGCAGCAGGCCGTGCACCAGATCCCCGAAGGCCCCATAATGGCCGGAAAGCCTCAGTATCAGGTTCGCGTACCTGCCGGGGAAGCATATGGACGCATCGAGGCTCCCAAGGGCGAATTGGGCTACTACGTGGTATCGACGGGAAAGCCGAATCCGTGGCGCTATCACGTCCGTGCCCCCTCTTTCATCAACATCACAGCGCTGGAGAAGATGTGCGTTGGCCAAAAGATTGCCGACTTCGTGGCCATCTTCGGAGTTCTGGACGTGGTGCTGGGCGAGCTGGATCGATAGCGGGAGAGACCCCAATGTATGGAAAAGGCATAATCAAGGGACTTAGCGTCACCCTGCACCGGTTCATCAACACCTATTGGGATGATATCTTGTGGTGGGGCCGTCGCTACTTCAACCCAGAGGGCATCGCCCACCGCTCCAGCAAGGATGCTCGCGGGATCTTCACGGTTCAGTACCCGGAGGAGAAGCTTCCCGTACCGGAGGAATTCCGGTTCGTCCCCTTCTTGGTATACGATGAGCAGGAAGGTGGGGAGAAGCAGGTCCGGTGCACCTCCTGCGGGATCTGCGCGAAAGTGTGTCCCCCGCAGTGCATTTGGATCGTCCGCACCAACGATCCGAAGACGGGGCGGCCCGTCCCCGAGCCGGCCGAGTTCTACATCGATGCAGACATATGCATGAACTGTGGCTTCTGCGCCGAGTACTGTCCGTTCGACGCTATCATCATGGATCACGACTACGAGATCGCCTCGTATCAGCGCAATGTCTTCAACATGCAGCAGCTTCTGAAGCCGGCCTCCTACTACAGGAGCATCCGCCCCATCAACTATCAGCGCAATGAGGACGAGCGGGAGGCCAAGCTTGCGGCCAAGGCTGCCAAGACACAGGCTGCCGTGTAGCACGCGGCCGCGTTTCTCCGGGGCTGAGTTGTCCCCAATACACCTATGACAGTAGCTCCCAAACACGAAGCGATATTGGCTGCACTCGGAACCGTCCAGGAACCCGAGCTCCACCGCGATCTGGTCACGCTCAATATGATTCGCGGATTGGAGATATCCGGCGGAGAAGTCTCCTTCACGATCGTGCTTACGACGCCCGCCTGCCCTCTCAAGGGTCGAATTGAGAAAGAGGCGCGGCAGGCGGTCTTGGCGGTCTCAGGAGTGGAAACTGTGCAGATTCGTTGGGATTCCAGCGTGCCCAGCGATGGACGCATGCGCGGCTTGATGAGCATGCCGATTAGGAATGCGGTGGCTGTGGGATCCGGCAAGGGCGGTGTCGGCAAGTCCACGATTGCCGCCAACATTGCCGTGGCATTGGCCCAGAGCGGCGCCCGCGTCGGGCTGCTCGATGCGGATATCTACGGCCCGAACCTCCCCACCATGCTTGGCATTGCAGCCTTGCCCCCTCCGAAGGGCACAAAGCTGGTCCCGGCGGTGGCGCATGGCCTGAAGATGATCTCCATGGGCTTGCTGGTGAAACCGGGTCAGCCATTGATTTGGCGCGGTCCAATGCTGAATTCGGCCATTCGGCAGTTCCTGGGCGAAGTGGAGTGGGGAGAGTTGGACTACCTGCTCATAGACCTGCCCCCGGGTACAGGAGATGCTGCCCTGTCGCTCGCGCAGGCGCTGCCGCTCAGCGGCGCCATCATCGTGACCCTACCACAACGGGTTTCCGTGGAAGATGCAAGTCGTGGGCTGCAGATGTTTCGCACGTTGGAAGTGCCGATCCTGGGCATCGTGGAGAACATGTCCTACCTGGATCTGCCCGACGGCACCCGGATGGATATCTTCGGCTCGGGGGGCGGCCAGCAGCTTGCCGAGTCGTCCGACGCGCCATTCCTTGGCAGCATTCCGATTGAGCCCGCCGTCCGCGAGGGTGGCGACAGCGGAATCCCGATCGTTGTGGCGCAACCGCAGTCACCCGCCTCCATGGCTTTGCAGGCGATCGCGCAGGGTCTTGCGGCACGCATCAGCGTTGCGGCGCTCAGCGGACAGAATGAGCTTCCGATCAACATCGTGGAGTGAAGTCCCCAGGGAACTGCAGCGGTCAGCCGGGCTGTCAATGATGCGGTAAAGTATAATACTTGCATGCAGCCACACATTATTGGTGTCCGATTCACGAAAGTCGGAAAGGTATATCATTTCGATGCAAGTTCCCTGGGGGACATCCAAACGGGCGAGCATGTCGTTGTCGACACTTCGCGCGGTCGGCACCTGGGAGAGATCGTTCAATTGCTGGCTGAGCCGCCTGCGCGGCCTGACGGCGGATGGAAGCGCGTGGATAGACGCGCGACCCCCCGCGATCTGCTGCTGCAGCAATCTTGGCGAGCCCGGCAGACAGAGGCGATGATCAGCTGCCGGGCGCGAGCCGCTGAGCTGGGACTTCGCTCCATCAAGATCGTGGCAGCGGAATACAACTTTGACGGCTCGCGACTGGTCTTGATGTTTAGCACCGACAGCGAGGATAAGCCGGATCTTCGGTCGCTGCGCAAGGACATGCAGGCAGCCTATCCCAAAAGCCAGGTCGAGCTGCGTCAAATCGGCCCACGCGATGTCGCAAAGATCCTGGGCGGCATGGGCGCCTGCGGTATGGAGACGCGCTGCTGCTCCAGGTTCCTCACTGATTTCAGTCCCATCTCGATCAAGATGGCCAAGGAACAGGGGATCTCGCTGACGCCCACGGAGATCACCGGCATGTGCGGCCGCCTGCGGTGCTGCTTGGTCTACGAATTCGAGCAATACGTGGAGGCCCGTAAACAGCTTCCGAAGCGCAACAAACGCGTGGTCACGCCTCGAGGCGAAGGCAAGGTTATCGACAGTCTGCCTCTGAGCGGGCGCGTCATGGTCCTCATGGACAACGAAGAAGATAAGCACATCGTTGTGACTTTCGACCGCGAAGAGTTGCAGCCCTGGGATGAGTTGGAGGCCCTCAAACGCAAGTCCCATGCGCCTTGCGACCGGCATGCTTCTGGCGGTTGCACCTGCGGAAAGGCTCGCAAATCCTAGTCCCGGGACGCTGAGGCGGGGAACACCGCGCCGGGAGGGAACCCCCCATGCCCGAGGGCCCGCACGACATCTCGGATAACCCCGGCCAATGGTTGGCCAGGCAGAAGATTCTTGTCATTCTTGCCCATCCCGATGATCCTGAGTTCTTCTGCGGTGCCACACTGGCGCGGTGGGCCCGTGCAGGGCATGAAATTCAATACTGTCTTCTCACCTGTGGAGACAAGGGATACAACGACACGAACACGCCCCAGCACATGAGCTCTGAGGAGCTTTGCGCCACCAGGCATCGCGAGCAGCGCGAAGCAGCCGGTGTCATCGGTGCGCGGTCCGTCCACTTCATGGATCGGCCCGATGGCTACCTTGCAGCGGACCTCGAGCTGCGCCGCGAAATCGTTCGTGTCATCCGCAAGGTCAAACCGCAGATTCTCGTTACCTGCGATCCCCAGAACCTTTTCGCAACCTACGGCCTCAACCACCCTGATCACCGCGCTGCGGGGCAGGCAGTTCTGGATGCCGTGTTTCCGGCAGCAGGCAATGCCACCTACTTCCCGGAGCTCATCGCGGAAGGCTACGACCCGCATATGCCCAGGGAAGTCTGGTGTTCCCTGACCAACCAACCCACTGTTGTGCTTGACGTCACTGACACGTGGCCGACAAAGCTGGCCGCCCTCCTGAAACATAAAACCCAGATCGGCGATGTGGAAAAGTTCACTGCCCGGATGCTCTCCCGAAGGACGGAGGACAGCAGCGACACCCATCCCCGCTTTGAGGAAAAGTTCCGCGTGACCCAGTTGGGTTGACCGATGAAAGCTTCCCGCGTGCCGATACCCACGAGGATTGGGCAATGAAAGAATTGCTGCAAGAGGCTCAGGGGCTCTTTGGTTACACCCAGGCCACCCGTCGCGATCTCCACAGGCACCCTGAGCTGGGTTTCCAAGAGGTTCGAACCGCGGCAGTCGTTGCCCGGGAACTTGAGGCAATCGGCCTGGACGTAACGACGGGCATAGCCAAGACAGGGGTCGTGGGTCTGCTTTCCGGCTCAAAGCCGGGGCCCACTGTGTTGCTGCGCTTCGACATGGACGCTCTTCCGATCCATGAAGAGACGGCCGCTCCATACGCGTCAGAGATCCCCGGCGTCATGCACGCATGCGGCCACGATGGTCACACTTCCATCGGCCTGACGATCGCCAAATTGCTCCAGAGCCACCGTGCAGATGTGAGCGGCTCAATCAAGTTTTGCTTTCAGCCATGTGAAGAGAGTCTCGGCGAGGAGGGGCTGGGTGGCAATGAAATGATGATCCGAGAGGGCGTGCTTGAATCCCCCGGCGTGGATCGGACGTTGACTCTCCACCTTTGGAACGAGAAGCCCATTGGCTGGATGGGTATTGCGGGCGGGCCGGTCATGGCGGGCGCGGAGGAGTTCTCGATCAAGGTCCAGGGCAAGGGCGGGCACGGTGCATCCCCTCACCTGACGGCAGATCCCATAGTGACCGCCTCGCAGTTGGTGCTGGCGTTGCAGACAATCACGTCCCGCAATGTCGCTCCTCTCGATGCCGCTGTGATCAGCGTCACGACCATACACAGCGGAACTGCGTTCAATATCATCCCCCAAACGGCGGAGCTCACAGGAACAATTCGCACTTTCGAGCCTGCCGTCAGGCAGAAGGTTCTGGACCGACTTGCCCAAGTGGCCAAGGGTACTGCCGAGGCCATGGGCTGCATAGCGCAGCTGGCTTCGAAACAGGTGACTCCGGCGTTGATCAATGATGTGGACCTGGCGAGACGGGCGCAAGCAGTGGCTCAGACGCTGCTGCCCGAAGGCGAGCTTGATGCGTCCGGCCATTTCACCATGGGAGCGGAGGACATGGCCTTCATGCAACAGAAAGTCCCCGGATGCTACCTATTGGTGGGCTCAAACAACGCCGAGAAGAACTTCAACTATGCGCATCATCATCCGAAATTCGACTTCGACGAGGCGGCCTTGCCGGGCGCCGCAGCGCTGATGTCGGCCATTGCCCTGGACTTCCTGGCAGCGGATTAGCCCCACTGCGGTGA
>DATIPW010000059.1:0-11008 GCA_035471605.1 Anaerolineales bacterium
GGCGGCTTCACCGGCCTGAGCGCAGCTTACGCGCTCGCGCGGCGTGGGGTCCGCGTGGCGATCCTGGAGACACACGGCATGGGCTGGGGTGCCAGCTCGCGCAACGGCGGAATGGTTCTCAGCGGCCTCAAACTGGGCATGCAGACCATCGCCAGGCGCTACGGCATGGATCTCGCCCGGAGCCTGTGGCGCTGCTCGCTGGATTCCATCGACCTCGTGGAGCAGCTGGTGGGGGAAGAGCACATTGAGTGCGGTTTCTCGCGCACCGGCCATCTCATGGCTGCCAGCAAGCCGTCTCACTTCGCCGGCCTCGAAGCCGAGGCGGAGTACCTGGATGCGAATTTTTCACACCGCGTGCGCCTCGTGCCGCGTTCGGAGCAGCGCACCGAGATCGGCTCCGATGCTTTCTTTGGCGGCCTGGTGGATGAGGTCAGCGCGGGCCTCAATCCTGCCCAGTACGTGGTCGGGCTCGCTCAGGCTGCCGAACGGGCCGGTGCCATCCTGTGCCCCGGCAGCCAGGTCCTGAGCGTGCAGCGCAGCCCCGGCGGTTTCGACCTGCAGACGGCCGCCGGCCCTCTGCAGGCCCAGAGGGTGTTTGTCGCCACTGCCGGCTATACCGGTTCGCCGACGCCCGCCCTGCGCCGCAAGATCATCCCCATTGGGTCCTTCATCATCGCCACCGAGCAGTTGCGCCCGGACGTCATCCAGAACCTGTTCCCAACCGGGCGCATGATCTTTGATTCCAAGCACTACCTGCACTATTTCCGCGCCTACGACAATCGCGTGATCTTCGGGGGCCGCGCCGCCTTCTTCCCGGAGGACTCGTCCACCATTCGTCGCAGCGCGGCCATCCTGCGCCAGGACATGCTGCGCGTGTTCCCGCGCCTCGCCGAGGCTCGCGTGGAATACGCCTGGGGGGGCACGCTGGACTTTGCCTTCGATACCATGGCGCACGTCGGCGAGCTCGATGGATTTGCCTATGCCCTGGGATTCGCAGGACATGGCGTCGCCCTGGGGACCTATCTGGGGAAGACCGCTGCCGAGGCCATGCTTGACGGCACACTGCGGCACCATCCCTTTGGCGCCCATCCTTTTCCCGGTGCCCCCCTGGGACTCTACGACGGCCGGCCGTGGTTCCTTCCCTTGGCCGGACTGTGGTACCGCATTCTGGACCTGATCGAATAGTCCTGCCGGGACGATGCCAGGGCAGCGGTAGTAGATTTCCGACCGGCGTTGTGCTATGCTGTTTCCAGGAATGTGAACTGAAGCGCGCCCGACCTCCTTGGAGTCGCGACCGTGTGCTGCTTCAGGAAGTCGGCGGCCAAAGCCGGAAGCAGGTGGCCGGCTGCAGGGCAGGCCTGGCTCATTGGCCTACCTTGGCAAGATCTCTGGAGGGAGCATGCACGGCGCTGCGAGATCTTTCCCGCTCTTCCTGGTATGCACATTGATCCTGTCGGGATGCAACATGCCCGACCCGGCCGCCAGCTCGCCGACCGCTTCCACGGCCCCCGTGGCCGTCCTGACGACCGCGGCCGATTGTTGGAGCGGCCCGGGCCAGGCCTATGACGTCATGGCAGCGCTCGATCCGGGCCAGGCAGCGGAGGTCATCGGCCGCACGCCGGATGGCGCGTACCTGCTGATAGGCCTTCCAGATAGTTCGTCTGTTTTCTGTTGGTTGCCGAGTAGCTCCACCACCCTGATCGGTGAATTGGGCACCCTGCCCACGTATGTCGCGCCGGCTCCGCCTGCCTTCGTCAGCGGCTGCCCCAGCCCCGTTGGCGGCGGCCCCACGCCGGTTGATTGCTCAGACTCAGGCGGACCGGCTGCGGCCCATGGCTGCCCCAGTCCTGTTGGCGGCGGCCCCACGCCGGTTGATTGCTCAGACTCGGGCAGACCGGCTGCGGTTTATGGCTGCCCCAGCCCTGTTGGCGGAGGTCCCACCCTGGTAGCGTGCGCAGGCCCCGGCGGAGCCGCCGCGATCTTTGGCTGCCCCAGTCCCATTGGTGGCGGTCCAACGCCGGTAGATTGCTCGGGCCCGGGAGGTTCCGCTCAAGTGTACGGTTGCCCCAGTCCGATTGGCGGCGGCCCAACGCCTGTCGATTGTACTGGAGCGGCGCCCCCCGCTCCCGCCCCGGTGATCGTGCCGCGACAGTTACCGACCGCGGTCTGGGCTCCAACCCCGGTGGAGGCTCCCACAGCCATCCAATAGATCCCAGCTGCCGCGCCATTCCCGCCACAGCGCGCCGATCCGCTGGCTGGCCCCGGCCTCGCACGCACATTGGCCAGGTTGCCATCGTCGCGTTTCATCACGCGCTCGGCCGGATCGCCGCAGCCCAGCCAGTCCCTGCTCTGCTGCTTGTCCGCTGCGACCCGCCTGTGATGCCGCGGACCGCGTCGCTTCGAGTAGAATACCCTGACTCAGAGAAGGAGGCTGTCTCCATGGTCTCAGCATTCATCCTCATCCAGGTTGCTTCCGCCGTTGGCTGGGGAAACACCCCGACCATCCATACCGCTTTGCACGCCGTCCCGGGCGTCAAGACCGTCCACTTCCTGACCGGGCCCACGGACGTGGTCGCCTATGTCGAGGCACCCAACGTGGATGGTCTGATGGAGATCGTTGGCAAGATCCGCGCCGTGAAGGGGGTGGGCAACACCGACACGCGCGTCGTCTTGCCGATCTAGTCCCCGCCATCGCCGCCCGACATCCGGTCCCAGGTTTGGGCGTAATCACGGGCCCCGCGATTGTGCGTCGTCCAATGCGGTCGGAGAAAACGACTCTGAGATACCTCCGTTGACTGGCATGGCTGCTGGCCCCGCCCCTCCCGTGATTCACATTCCAGAGCCCACCGGCGTTGCCCTCTCGGCCCCGCCGGCGCCTGCTGCCCAGGCGGCACAGCCCTTCTTGCCGGCCGCCTGCCGCCACGAGACCAGCGGCCAGACTCCCTTCAGCTTGCTGGAGAGGGTGATCTCGGCCGGCTGGGATGGGAGTACTGCGCATGATCGCTGCCCTGTTTGACGCGGACGGAACCCTGTACTCGGCCCATTTCGGCCGGGGCCTGATGAAATATGCAATGGCGAATGGCCGCCGCTGGTACGCCGCGGCCTACTTCGCCTCCCTGCTGCCCGCCAGCCTGCCCAGCGCACTCAAGCTCAGCGACACCGAGAGCATGGATCGCGCCGTGATCTCACGCATGGCCTGGCTGCTGCGCGGTTGGGACGAGGCCCGCGGGCTTCAGGCGCTCGCCTGGGTTGTTGACGAGTACCTGCTGCCCACCCGGCGCGAGCATGTCCTGTCCAGGCTGAATTGGCACGTGGAGCAAGGGCACACGGTGCTCATCGCCTCCGGCGCCTTCACGCCCAGCGTCCGCCTGCTCGGACAACGATTGGGTGTCCAGGACCTGGTGGGCACGCAGGTTGAGATCCGCCGCGGCCGCTACACGGGACGCATCATTCCGCCGGTGATCAAGGGCGGCGACAAGCTGGCGCGCATCCAGGCGCATCTGGCCGACCGCGGCCTGCAGGTGGATTGGCCGGCAAGCTATGCCTACGGCGATTCGTACAGCGATCGCGAGTTCATGCAGCTGGCCGGGCACCCTGTGGCCGTCCACCCGGAAGATCGCCTGCGCGCCCTGGCCCATGAGAGGCAATGGGAGATCCTCGAAAGCAGCCCCGCGGCCTAGCCCGGCTCCACCTCTACAACGAGTTGGCGGAATGGTGGCCGCTGTGCTCTGACCCCCAGGACTACCGGGAAGAGGCCGGCATCTATCGGCGCGCGCTGCTCGCCCATTCCGCCCGCAGGCCCCTCACGCTGCTGGAACTCGGCTCAGGCGGCGGCAACAACGCCCTGCACCTCAAGCAGCATTTCCGCATGACCCTGGTGGATGCCTCTCCCGGGATGCTGCGCGTCAGCCAGGCTCTCAACCCGGACTGCACCCATGTCCAGGGCGATATGCGCACGGTGCGCCTCGGCTGCCTCTTCGACGCAGTCTTCATCCACGATGCCATTGACTACATGCGCACCCCCAGGCAGCTGCTGCAGGCGCTGCGAACGGCCTTCGTCCATTGCCGCCCCGGAGGCTGCGCCCTCTTCGTGCCCGATTGGACCGAAGAGCGTTTCGTGCCCAGCTCCTCGCACGGAGGCCACGATCGTGGCCAACGCGGCCTGCGCTACCTGGAATGGACCCTCGATCCGGATCCCCACGACGGTCAGTACACCCTGTACATGAGCTATTTGCTCAAGGAGCGGGGTCGCGTCCGCCAGGCGGCGCTCGATCGGCACGTGTGCGGCCTCTTCTCCGAACGCGACTGGATGCGCCACATTCGCAGCGCGGGCTTCCGGGCCCGCAAGCTGCCGTACGAGCACAGCTCCTGGGAGAGTCACGCCCACGTCATGTTCTTGGGCGTCAAGCCCGAGACCTAGCCGGCCCCTACCCCTGCCCGCCCTACGCAACTCACGGCCCACGCCCGCAGGTTGCCTGTGGGGCCCCGCACTCCCGCGCCCATTCCCCTTGTGGCATAATCGCCCTGCCACTGCAGCCATGCTGCGGCATCGATGTTTCAGCAAGCTTGAGGGGAAACCTGTTCGCGGCGGAGGGCCACGTTCACCGCTCACCGTCGCCCACGGAGGAAATGTGGAACCCTATGTGAACGTTGAGAACCTCGCCGGCAAGACGGCCTCCTGGCTGGAGACTATTCGTCAGTTCAATACTCACCCCATGCCATTCACCGCCTCCAAGGCCGCCCTGCTGGTGATCGACATGCAGGAGTTCTTCCTGGATCCTGCGTCCCCGTCGTATACCTGCGGCGGCTTGGCCATCCTGCCCAACATCCGCACCCTGATCGATGCCTTTCGCGCCGCCAATCGGCCCGTGATCTTCACGCGCCATGTGCATCACCCCGATCACATCGATAGCGGCATCATGGGCTGGTGGTGGAAGGGCATGTGCGTGGAAGGAACTCCTGAGAGCGAGGTGCATCATGCCATCCAGCCCCTGGCCTCGGAAAAGGTCATCCTCAAGCATCGCTACTCCGCCTTCTACAACACAGATCTGGAAACCATCCTGCGCTGCCAGGGGATCGAGGAGCTGGTGATCACCGGGGTCATGAGCAACATGTGCTGCGAATCGACGGCCCGCGACGCCTACTTTCGTGACTACCGCGTGTTTTTCCTCGCCGATGCCACCGGCAGCATCAATGAGGAGATGCAGCTGGCCACCCTGCTGAACGTGGCCTTTGGCTTCGCCTACGTCACCACCACGGATTGGACCACCGCCGCGCTGCACGAGCAAGCCGGCATCGCCGTGGCGTAGCCTGAACGCGTGTCCTCCGCCGTCCGGCGGGGGCGCGGCATGACCCGCCCGTCAACATGGTCCAGCACGGCAATTGAGAATGATCCACCAACGCGGAGGAGCAAATGGCGCTTTATAAGTCTGGAAATCCTGCATTCGGACAGAATACGTTTGCAGGCCTCCCCACCATCGCCGAAGGCGAAGGCGCCATGACGCTGCAGGGAACTGTCAACCGCATCGCGTTTCTGCTGGCACTTGTCTTTGCCGGTGCCGCCTTCACCTGGTGGCTGTTTCAGAGCACGGGAAGCTTCTCCGTCGTCGCCCCGTTCTTGTTCGCGGGCAGCTTTGGCGCCTTTGGGGTCGGCCTGGTTTTGGTCTTTCGGAAACATTGGGCGCCCTACCTGGCTGTGGCCTACGCGGGCCTGCAAGGTCTTGCGCTGGGCGGCCTTTCAGCCTTCTTTGAGGCCAGCTATCCGGGCATCGCCTTTGAGGCCCTGCTGTTGACCTTCGGCATCCTGATCGCCCTGCTGGCAGCCTACACTCTGCGCATTGTCCGCCCCTCCGAGAACTTCAAGCTGATCGTGATGTCCGCCACGGGCGGGATCGCCGTCTACTACCTGGTCAGCCTTGTGCTGTCCTTGTTCGGCATCCGCGTGCCGCTGATCCATGACAACTCCTGGGTTGGCATCACTTTTTCCGTGGTGGTGGTCATCATTGCATCCCTGAATCTTGTGGTCGATTTTGACTTCATCGAACAGGGCGTGCAGCGCGGCGCACCCCGCTACATGGAGTGGTATGCCGCTTTTGGCATCCTGGTCACGCTGATCTGGCTCTATATCGAGCTGCTCAGGTTGCTGGGCAAGTCGCGCTCGCGCAAGTAGCGCTTCAGGGTTCGTTTCGCGCAGTCACAGGACGGCGGTTCGCTGCCGTCCCTGCGCTTCAGGCGTCTTCTGAGCCTGCGGCCGGGTACTTGAACTCCGGCTCTCAAAGTGCTACAGTAGCAAGGGAAGACATGGGGGATGCAGCTTCGGGGAGTCGCGCACTAGAGGTATCTGGCTGCTTCATCCCACGGCGCGCTGGCTGCTGGCTTCGTCCTTGTGCCGGCCTCCAGGTGCCCAAAGGCTCCAGACACGGCGCGCAGCCTGCCTGGAAGGAGATGCGATCATGAAACTCAGTTCCTGGATGGCCGTCAAGGCGGTCGTAGTGGCGATCTTTGGGATCGGCTTCGTGCTCATCGCCCCGATCACGCTGACCCTCTACGCTCTGGATGCCAGCCCGAGCACACGGCTGATGGCCCAGTTGTTTGGCACGGCATTCATTTTTGAGGCCGTGGTCCTCTGGCGGTGCCGGAATATTGACCTGGACGACGTGGCGGGGCAGGCCATTGTCACCGCCGTTGTTGCCAGCAACGCCATTGGCTTCCTGGTGTGTCTTGTGGCGTCGCTCTCCGGGGTCTGGAATGCGATGGGCTGGCTGTCCGTCGCCCTCTATCTGGCGTTTGGGTTGGGCTTCGGCTACTTCCTCTTCACCAAGCCTGCGCCCAAGACGGCGCCGCGCAAGGCTGCTCGCAAGCGCTAGGTCCGGAGCCGCGCGCCGCGCGTTGGGGTCGCCCGTCCGCTTCTGCGCCTGGTACGCCCCGCGTGGCGCTAGTGCACTGGCGTGGACTGGCTGCGCGGCCGTGAAACAAAAAAGGACGGCACTCAATCTGCCGTCCTCTTGCTTTTCCGCTGGGAGCTGGCTCTCCCTAGAACAACCTCATCACCGCCTGGCTTGCCCAGTCGAAGAGCGGCGCGGGCGCCAGGCTGATCAGCACGGTCAGGATCGCCGCCGCCGACCAGGTCAGGTCCAGCCATGGCTCCGAGGTGGTCTCCGGCTCGCCCTCCCGCATGTACATCGTCACCACCACCCGCAGGTAGTAGTAGGCCGAGAGCAGTGACGTCACCACGCCGATCACCGCCAGCAAATAGAACTGGCCCTCGATCGCCGCGCGGAACAGATAGAACTTGCCTACGAATCCCAGCGTCGGCGGGATGCCGGTCAGCGAAAGCATGAACACCGCCATCGCCGCCGCCAAGGCCGGGCGCTTGCGTCCCAGGCCCGCGTAGTCTCGGATTTCCAGCCCCCGGCCTTCCTGGCTCTCCAGGGCGATCACCACCGCCCAGGCGCCGAAGTTGGTCACGGCGTAGGAGACCAGGTAGAACAAGCCGGCCGCCACCGAGGTGGCCACAACCGCTGGCTGTCCGTACGGCACAAAGGCCATAAGGATGTAGCCCGCATGCGCAATGCTGGAATACGCCAGCAGGCGCTTGATCTGCGTCTGCGAGATGGCCGCCACGTTTCCGACGATCATCGTCAGCCCGGAGAGCACCGCCAGGATCGGCGTCAGGTCTGATGCCAGCGTCGGGAACGCCAAGCTGAAAACGCGCAGCAGGGCCGCAAACCCCGCAATCTTCGCACCCGAGGCCATGAAGGCCGTCACCGCCGAGGGCGCGCCCTGGTACACGTCGGGGGTCCACATGTGGAACGGGACCGCCGCAACTTTGAAGGCCAGCCCCACCAGGATCAGCGTCGCCCCGATCGCCAGCAGCAGCGGACTGGCGCTTCCGCTCACGGCACTGGCAACGATCGCCCCCAGGGCGGTCGAGCCCGTGGCCCCGAACACCAGCGCGATCCCGTACACCACGAATCCCGAGGCAAAGGCTCCCAGCAGGAAGTACTTCAGGCCGGCCTCCTCCGATTCCTGTCTGGGGGAGGCGAACGCCGAGAGCACGTACAAGGGTATGGACAGCAGTTCCAGCGCCAGGAACACAATGATCAGGTCGGCGGCCTGCGACATGAGCATCATGCCCGCGATGCTGAAGAGCAGCAGCGTGTAGTACTCGCCGCGCTCCAGGCCCATGCGCGGCAGGTAGCCGCGCGCCAGCGCCACGCCCAGCAGCCCGGAGACCAGCAGCAGCGCATTCAGGAACGTCGAGAAGCTGTCCACCACCACCACGTTGTTGAAGCTGGTGGCGCTGTAGCCGATCTGCGACAGCGTGAGCCCGAGCGTCAGGGCCAGCCCCAGGGCCGCCAGGAACGCCGTGACTCTCTTTTCCTTCAGGAACAGATCAACGAGCAGCAGGACGCATGCCCAGACGATCAGCCAGGTCAGCGGCAGGATGACTGTGAAGTTCAGTGGGGGCATGGCTCTCCTCTACCCGTAGTGGCGGGGAGTGTAGCGAGCACGCCATTCCTTCGCCAGGATCGCGCCATGTTGATTCAGCGCATCGCCAGCGCCGCTGCGTTGAAGGCAACCAGCAGCTTGTCCACCGAGGGAGCCATCAGGCGGAAGAACGGCGCAGGGTATAGCCCGATCCAGAAGATGAAGACCAGGATGGGTGCCAGTGTCGCGATCTCCCGCGCATTCATGTCGCGCAGCACATGGCCGTGCCGGCGGATCTCTGCCACGACGCTGCCCTCCGGTCCCAGGAACATGCGCTGGAACATGAACAGGATGTACACCGCCGCCAGGATCACGCCCAGGGCGGCCAGGCCCGCGTACCAGGGCGAGCCCAGCACGCTGGAGCGGAAGGCTCCCAGCAGGATCGTGAACTCGCCCACGAAACCGTTCAGGCCGGGCAGCCCCATCGAGGACAGGGACACGATCAGCATGATCGTCCCGAAAACGGGCGTCAACTTCCACAACCCGCCATACACGGCAAGCTCGCGCGTGTGCGTTTGCTCATAGATGATGCCCACCAGGAGGAACAGCGCTCCCGTGCTCAGGCCGTGATTGATCATTTGCAGGATGCCGCCCTGGATCCCCTGGGCGTTCAGGGCGAACAGGCCCAGCATCACGAATCCCAGATGGCTCACGGACGAGAACGCCACCAGCTTCTTGACATCCGGCTGGGCGTACGACACCGCCGCGCCATACAGGATCCCGATCACTGCCAGCACAGCAATCACCGGCGCGGCCTGCACGGCCGCCTGCGGGAATAAGGGCAGGTTGAAGCGCAGGAAGCCGTACGTGCCCATCTTCAGCAGCACTCCCGCCAGGATCACCGAACCGGCCGTGGGAGCCTCCACGTGCGCGTCGGGCAGCCAGGAATGCAGCGGCCACATGGGCACCTTGATGGCGAACGCCGCCGCGAAGGCGATGAACAGCCAGAGCTGCGTACGCGGATCAATCCCGCCTCTGAGGATCAGGTCTGGCAGGGAGAAAGTCTCTTGGTAGACAGCCAGCCACAGGATCGCCAGCAGCATCAGGATCGAGCCGGCCATCGTGTACAGGAAGAACTTGAGCGCGGCGTAGATGCGCCGCGGCCCGCCCCAAATGCCGATCAGGAAGTACATCGGCACCAGGGTGAACTCCCAGAATACGTAGAACAGGAACAGGTCCTGTGCCAGGAACACGCCCAGCATTCCCGTTTCCAGCAGCAGGAAGAACAGCATGAAATCCTTGACGCGCTCCTCCACCGCAGTCCACGTCGAAAGGATGGAAAGCGGCGTCAGGAAGGTGGTCAGCAGCACCAGCAGGATGCTCAGCCCGTCAATCCCCAGGTGATACTCGATGTTCCAGTCGCCGACCGAGATCCACGGCGCGCGCGCAACCATTTGCAGGTCCGGGTTCGACTGGTTGAACAGCGCCAGCACCCACAGCGAGATCAGGAAGGTCAGCAGCGACGCGCTCAGGGCTGCCCAGCGCAGCGCATTCTTGTTCTCGGCGTTGATCACCAAGACGGCCACCACCCCCAGCAAAGGGAAGAAGGTCACTAGCGTCAAGGGCTGAAAGAGAAGTTCCATGCTTGTTCCTCGTCTGTTTCCCTGCGGGTCCTGGCCGGCTTCGCGGGCCGCGCCCCAGGGGCGACTGTCATTTCAGCAGCACGTACCCGACCATGGCGACCACGCCCACGAGCACCACCAGGGCGTAGCTGCGCACAAACCCGTTCTGGATCCGCTGCAACCCCGCAGAGAAACCTTGCGTCCACTGTCCCAGGCCGTTGAAGAAGGCGTCAATGCCGCGCTGGTCGGCATAGCGATTGAGGGCGATCCCGCTCAGGAAGTTGTACGTTCCCGCCAGCGCGCTGTCGTGGAACCAGTCATGCCAGAAACGGGTGTCCACAACGTCGGCCAGGAAGCCGCATAGCCTGGCGTACGGGCGCAGCACCACCGCCCCATACAGCTCGTCCACCAACCACTTGCGGTTCATTCCCGTGAACACGGGGCCCAGGGCCCGCTGCAGCGGATCCGCCTGTCCCGCGCGCAGCGGCTTGCGTCCATACAGCAGCCACGAAGACAGCCCTGCCAGCAGCGCCAGCCCGGTCGAGATCAGGGCCACGTTCGGCAGGAACTCACCGGGATGCAGGTTCTCGATCGTGTGCTCAAGCCAGCCGGTCAGCGTGTGCAGCCCGGGCAGGTTGAGTGCCCCACCCACGATCGAGAGGGCGGCCAGTGCGATCAGCGGCGTCGTGATGATCGCAGGGCTTTCCTCGGCCTTGGCCGCGGCCTCATGCCGCGCCCGGCCGAAGAACACCATCCAGATCTGCCGCCCCATGTAGAAGGCCGTCAGGAACGCCGCCGCCGTCAGCAGCCAGTAGACCAGCGTGAAGCCCTCCCTGAACGCGTCGGCCAGGATCTCGTCCTTGGACCAGAAACCGGCAAACGGGGGAATACCTGCCAGCGCCAGCGTGCCCACCAGGTACAGCCAGAAGGTGACGGGCATCGTCTTGCGCATCCCG
>DATIPW010000060.1:0-1960 GCA_035471605.1 Anaerolineales bacterium
GTCAGCACCGTAAACCCTGTGTCGATAGTCAAACTCAGGGTTTCGATGACGGCAAAGTTGGTAATTCGCAGCTCAGTGAGCATGGCTGCGGTAAGTGGTACTAGGCAGTCCCCGCATGTTGGGCCAGCAGTGCATCGATCATTTCTTTGAATTGTCGTTTCGGCCTGGCCCCCACCAGCTTCTCAACTGCTTGACCATTCTTAAAAAACAAGATGGTGGGTATGCTCATCACCTGATACCGACCAGCGACTTCTGGGTTTTCGTCCGTATTCAGCTTGCGAACTTTGAGTTTGCCCGCATACTCCTTTGCCAATTCATCGACGATGGGTGCAACCATTTGACACGGACCACACCATACGGCCCAAAAATCAACCATGACAAGCTCGGAAGCCTTCATGACTTCCGCATCCCATGTAGAATCTTCAACCTTCAAGGCATCACCAGCCACGTCGTACCCTCCTTCAGGATTGATATCGCACCTATTTATAGCAACGCCATCGTACCTTACCGCTGTTTTTAGTGTCAATTACGGATCATCGACCATGTCAACCCAATATAGAAATGTCCTCTTCCTCCCAAAGTAGAAATGTCCGGTTTTATGTGATGGGACCCGCCGCCAGGAGTGCTCGTGGAGGTAGCGCCCGTTTGCGCCATGGATGAGTCCGCGCCTGTGTGACCGGCCAGTGCCGGCGGAACTCCGTCTGCGGTACTGCCGGGCGTCCCGGACGTGCGGCGATGCGGGCATAGGTGAGCACGTGGCCCTGATGCGTTATGCGCAGCGTCCCATCACCCCGTTCTTCTATGACCACCTGTGTCGCCCGCACGTTGGTCTGGACCTGATAGAGGTAGCCGTTGTGGGCGACGGTCCAATCGCGCCGCAGGACTCGCTGCGTCTTGATGCACAGGATGCGATCCAGTTCGCCGCGAGCCGGCCTCGGTCGATGCAGATCAGCTGCCGGGGCAGGCCGCACGGCGAAGCGCCGATTGTAGATCGGCAGATAGCGTTTCAGGAACGCATTCGCTGCGTCCAGCGTGGAGACCTCCGCGAGCCGCAGCTCCTTGATCACCCGATCTTGGAAGGGCTTAACGAGCCGCTCTATCCGCCCCTTGGCCTGCGGGGAATGGGCCGCGATCAGTTCGACACCCAGTTCCACCAGCGCTCGCCCAAACTGACTCTGAGGCGCTGTCCCTGCCAACTGCTCCTCGATCGTTGGCTCAGCGGGCGACCGATACGTCGTATGCTTGTCGGCATAGACCGCCAGCGGGACCCCATGCTGCCGAATAGCGCACTGGAAGCTGTCCATCGCCGGGATCGTGCCCTCGTACTCCTCGAACCGCGCAAAGACTCGACTACTCGCATCATCGATGTAGGCCATCAGAACACAGCGGGGCCCACGCCCCTCGAACCAGTCAGGGTGTGAGCCGTCCAGTTGGATCAGTTCCCCCACATGCGCTCTTCGCTCCCGCCAGGCCCGATGCGGGCGCTTCCGTCGTCGAAAATGATCGACCCCGTTCTCCAGCAACCAGCCCCGCAGCGTCTCGTCGCTGATCGTAATCCCGTGGTGCTCGGCCAGCTTCTCCGCCGCCAACGTCGGCCCAACATCGCCATATCGTGTCTCGTACAGCTTCAGCCCCGCGGCGTTGACCTTCGCCGGGATCCGCCGGTTCGAGGGCTTCCCCCGTCCCCGGTGCGCCACCCCCCGCTCTCCCTCGTGCCGAACCCGTTGGATGAGGCGCCGCACCTGGCGTACGGTCAGCCCCAGGAGCTTCCCCGCCTCCTTCTGGGTCAGCTTCTTTTCCAGCGCCTGTTGAATCACAGGCAGCCGGCGCAATTCCTTCACGCTCATGATGACCTTGTCCTCTCCGACCATCCAGCCCTCCTGGTGAGAGCCGGCAGTCTACCAAGCAAGAGGACATTTCTATCTTGGTCAAAGCGGACATTATCATGTTGGGATTACAG